>NZ_CAUTUT010000008.1:0-116175 GCF_963541955.1 Hoylesella pleuritidis
TATTAAAAATGAAATATTCAAGAGAAAGCAGTTTCATTCTATTTTGGAAGTCAGGATAGAAATAGATAAAGCAATCGAATTCTATAACACTCAACGCCCACACATGAGTATAGATTTAATGACACCCGTACAAGTCTTGGAAAGAACCTGAGAGATAAAGAAAAAGTGGAAAAGCTATCGTGATAGAGCTATCAAAAAGCTCACACCGGAGTAAAATATAATACAAACAAGGCAGCCAAGTCTAATAGTTAGATAATAAAAAAGACATAAAGATAAGATTAGGATTTTAGAAATTGGGGCAAGAGCTTATGTAAAAGACTACATAACCGCACCCTTATTCCTGAAGTTTGTTTACCCTTGTTCCCCTTTATATTTTACAGTATAGACTGAACGCTATGGCCGATCTATATCAGGCATAAGGTAAATATAGTAAACTTATATTAGGAATAAAGAATAACATGAGTCAACTTTTATCAGGGATAAAGCTATAAAAAGTCAACCAAAACCAGGCAATCACAGCTTTTTTCTTTTTTCCGAGTATGCAGGAACCTGTGTATACATATGCATAAAGTGTTCAAAGGTATTGCAAGTTCTGACGATGTCGAGCAGACCTTTGACTTCGATAGTGAAAGTTTCAATTCAATAATGTAGAATTAGTTCGATGTTTTAAACGACGCGATTAGCACGATGGTTCCGATTTCAATTCAATAATAGACAATTAAGTTATAAAAAAATAAAAAATAAAAAAAACGCTATGAGTATTTTCCATTAGAACAAAGATTAAGACTTTATTGTTTACCTTTACAATTCCATCTCACGTATATATAGTTTACATATGGATTTAATGGAAGCCTTGATCGTTCAAAATCTGAAAGAGGGCAACGAGCATGCTTATAAGTATGTATTTGATGCCCACTATGATGTGTTGTGCGTCATTGCTGTCCGTTATCTGCATGATGATTTTATGGCCGAAAGTGTGGTGGGCGACGTGATTTTCCACCTTTGGGAAACGCGTGAGAATATCGATATCCAGACGTCTTTGCGTCAATATCTTGTCCGAAGCGTGCGCAATCGCTGTCTCGACTATCTGAAGTCGCGCCAGTTTCGTCATGAGCAGACGCTTTCGACTTTACCTGATGATAGCCGTCTGCTTGAGCGATCTGCCAGTCACGATCATCCGCTGGGCTATCTATTGGAGAAAGAACTCGAGCAGACCATTAACGATGTCATCGAAGGGTTGCCGGCCGATTGCCGCCGCATTTTCAAGATGAGCCGCTTTGACGGTAAGAAGAACATCGAGATTGCCCAAGAGTTGGGTATTTCAGTCAATACCGTGAAGTATCACATGAAGCAGGCCTTACGGCTTTTGCAGCAGCAGTTGGGCAAATACTTCGCTTTTTTGCTGATGGCGTATTTCTCCTGATAACCTTTCATGGGGCTTCATGAACCCAACGGCTGGATAGGAAAATTGTATATAATGGCTTCATGAAACCCCAAAAAATAATATATTCACTACCCCCTTTGCCTTTTTTTTCGTCTCACTAATACCTAAACCAAAATGATGACAGAACCTACCAATTATATTGACGACCTAATCGTTCGCTTTTTCACTGATGATCTTACCGCTGACGAACGCCTCGAGCTTGATAATTGGAAAGTCGAGAGTCCAGACAATCATGCCCATTTCGAGCAGTTAGAAGAGATTTGGTTTTCTGTTGCCAACCCGGATGCTGCTGGTCGTTTCCACAAGGAGCGTGCCTACATCGAGTTTCTGAAGCGTGTGGCTGTAGCCCGAAAGGCCGAACGATCACGCGGTCGTCGCTGGCCGATCCTGCTGAAATATGTCGCCGTGGCCGTACTGACGGTAGGCCTATTCCCTTACCTATTTTATAATATAGGCCGACAGGGGCTTTTGAGTGCCTTTACCAATATCTATGTAGAGGCCCCGTTAGGTTCAACAACCAAGATGCTGTTGCCCGATGGCACGCAGGTATGGCTCAATGCCGGTTCGAAGGTGAGCTATTCACAGGGCTTCGGTGTGGAAAACCGTAATGTGAGTCTCACAGGTGAAGGCTATTTTGAAGTGACGAAGAACAAACAATTGCCCTTTACGGTAAACTCGAACAATCTTAGCGTGCGCGTGTTGGGTACCAAGTTCAATTTTCGTGACTATGCTACGGACGATGAAGTCGTGGTCGATCTGGCCGAAGGCAGTGTGGTTCTTGATGTTGCAGACTATTCCGATCGCCACTATCAGTTGCGCCCTAACCAGCGGGCCGTGTTCTCCAAGACCTCCCGTCAGGTATATATCGGTGACTGTGTGGCTACGAATGCCAGTCAATGGACCGACGGTGCCATCGTGCTCGACGGCAAGTCAATGAAGGATATCGCTTTGCAACTATCGCGCAGTTATAATGCCGATGTTGAAATCACGAACCAGCGGGCAGCCTCCATGCACTTCTACGGCTCTTTTACCCGACGGTCACAAAGCCTGAAAGACGTGCTCGACGCCCTCTCTTCGACGGGCAAGATACGTTATCGGATGGTTGACGAGCGAAAAGCCATCGTTTATTGACATTAGAAAAGATATTTGACCTAAATCCTATGACCCCTAAAACCAATAACCACCTATGAACAGTAAATGATCGACAAAAGTACTTAACTCAGAAAATTACTCAATATACATCTTCAGTTACCCTACAAGACAATTCAAACCAAGCTGGGGGCTGAAAGAAATCTGTGATTATTAACCAATTAAATTTATAAAACTGAATGAATAGCAAAAGAAAAGGTCTATTAGTGACTGCGTTTCTGTTATGTCTGAATCTGAATATGGCAGCTCAGCACGTTTCGCTCAATCTGAAAAGTGTTACGGCGAAGAAGGCCATGGCAGAGTTGAGACAGAAGAGTGGATATTCATTCGTATTTGAAGCCGGCGACCTCAATACCCAGAAGGTTGTCAGCGTCAACGCGACGAATATCAAACAAGCCATCGAACAGATTCTGCAAGGGCAGAATCTGTCTTACGAAATCAAAGGTAAAAATATTATCGTTTCCAAATCTTTTTCACAAAACACACAACGACAGCGAAATGTCGACGAGAAGAAAAAGGTGAGTGGCATCATCAAGGATGAGAACGGTGAGCCTGTCGTTGGTGCCACCATCCGTCAGAAGGGGGGGCAGGGTGGAACCATCACCGACATTGACGGCCATTTCACACTGATGGTCGATGAAGGATCCGAGCTGGAAATATCCTACATCGGCTACGACACGAAGACTGTGCGCATAGGAAAGAATAACAGCTACAACATCAGTTTGTCGTCGGGATCGGCCAAAGAACTGAATGAAGTAGTCGTCACGGCCCTTGGTATCAAGCGCGAACAGAAAGCGTTGAGCTACAATGTGCAGCAGGTGAATGGAGATGATCTCGTGTCAAACAAGGACGCCAATTTCATTAACTCGCTGAGTGGCAAGGTGGCAGGCGTGAATATTAATACTAGTTCGTCGGGTGCCGGTGGCGCGTCGAAAGTGGTTATGCGAGGTACACGAAGCATTGAGCAGTCGAGCAACGTGCTGTATGTTATTGATGGTGTGCCTATGTTCAATATTGGTGGCAATGGCGACTCGGTATTCGGTTCTAATGGTACTACCGAAGGAATTGCCGACATCAACCCCGAGGACATTGAGTCCATGTCGGTATTGACGGGTGCGGCGGCCGCGGCCCTCTATGGTAACCGTGCGTCGAACGGCGCTATTGTCATCACGACAAAGAAAGGAAAGGTCGGCTACACAGAGTTTACTGTAAGTCAGAGCACAGAGTTCTCGGAAGCATTCCGTCTTCCGGAGTTTCAGAATCGCTACGGAACGGGAAGCGGTTTGCGTCAGGCCGGTGCCGACAGTTACAGTTGGGGTCGCTTGCTCAATGCCGCCAATTACATGGGGTACGATCCGAAGAGAGATTATCTGAAGACCGGTATTATGACAACCGAAGCGTTCTCTGTGTCGACAGGTTCAGAGAAGAACCAGACTTACTTCTCAGCCAGCGCGTTGAACTCCGGCGGCATCATTCCGAACAACAGCTATAACCGTTATAATTTTACGTTCCGCAATACGTCGAGCTTATTAAACGGTAAATTGCTGCTCGACGCTGGTGCTAGCTATATCATTCAGAACGACCGCAACATGACCAATCAGGGTGTGTATGCCAACCCCTTGGTGTCGGCCTATCTCTATCCGCGCGGCAACGACTACAATGATATGGCCATGTTTGAGCACTTTGATACCAGACGAAATATTTATACGCAGAACTGGAATAATCTGCTAAGTGAATTCGTGGGACAGAATCCTTACTGGATTAACTATCGCAACCGCCGCACCAACAAAAAGTACCGCTATATGATGAATGTGGGCCTGACCTATAAACTTACCGATTGGATGAATGTTTCGGGCCGTATTCGCATTGATAACGCTACGAATACTTTTGAAAAGAAGTACTTTGCCAGCACCAATACAACCATTGCTGGCGCCAACGGTCAGTATGCTAAAATCAAGACCGATGACAAGCAAACCTACGGCGACTTGATGTTGAACATCAACAAGCGTTTCTTGCAAGATAAATTTTCTGTTGTTGCCAATATCGGCGCGTCCCTCTCCGACATCAAACAAGACCAGACGGGTATCGACGGCCCAATAGCTGATAACCTTATACCCAATGTTTTCAATGAATACCAGATTGACGTCAACCGTGAGAAGCGTTCCCCAAAAGGCTATCACGAACAGACCAAATCGCTCTTTATCAGCGTTGAGTTGGGATGGAATAGCCAATACTATATCACCGTTACAGGCCGCAACGACTGGCCTTCAATGTTGGCCGGTCCACACTCCAACAAGAGCTCTTTCTTCTATCCTTCTATCGGTGGTTCGTGGATTATCTCCGAGACCTTGAAGATGCCCAAGGCCATTGACTTTTTGAAGGT
Organism: Hoylesella pleuritidis; assembly: GCF_963541955.1. Classification (NCBI taxonomy): domain Bacteria; kingdom Pseudomonadati; phylum Bacteroidota; class Bacteroidia; order Bacteroidales; family Prevotellaceae; genus Hoylesella; species Hoylesella pleuritidis. Next base: position 4,977 of record NZ_CAUTUT010000008.1, read on the forward strand.
GCGTGGTTCGTTTGCTTCGGTGGGTATTCCTTTTGTTCGCGAAATTGCCAACCCGAAACACGAATGGGACAACAATACTAAGCAGTGGAAGAGCCAGACGATCTATCCTATTTATGATCTGAAGCCTGAAACCACCAACTCGTGGGAAGTGGGTTTGCAGGCTCGTTTCCTGAAACACTTCAATCTGGATGTGTCTTTATACTGGACCAAGACGTTCAATCAGACGTTCAATCCTGACATTTCCGTGTCATCAGGTTATTCCGCACTCTATATCCAGACGGGTAATGTGTCGAACAACGGTATTGAGTTGGCATTCGGCTACAATAACAAGTGGGGCTATTTTGGTTGGTCGAGCAACTACACATTCAGTTCAAACCGCAACAGAATCAATGAGCTTGTCCGTAATTACATCCATCCCGAAACGGGTGCTGTTATCAATAAGGATCGCCTTGACGTAGGTGGTTTGGGCAATGCCCACTTCATTTTGAAAGAAGGAGGCACGTTGGGCGACCTTTATTCTCTGACCGATGTCATGCGTGATGACAAGGGTCGTGTGTATGTCGACAAGGATGGTAAGGTATATCGTAATAATAATGTAGGCGATATCAAATTGGGTTCAGTATTCCCGAAGGCCAATATGGCTTGGCGCAACGACTTTTCTTATAAGGGATTCAATCTCGGCGCGATGGTCAGCGCTCGCTTTGGTGGCATCGTTTATTCAGCCACACAGGCCGCACTCGACCTTTATGGCGTATCAGAAGCCAGTGCGAAAGCTCGTGATAACAAGTATGTGAAAGTCAACGGCAACGACCATCTCAATCCCGAGTCGTGGTATTCGACCATCGGTGCCAACGATGGTATTCCGCAATTCTATACCTACAGCGCCACTAATGTCCGTTTGCAGGAAGCCAGCTTAAGCTACACCTTCAAGAAGAAACATTTCTTCGGACTGGGCGATCTCACGCTCTCTTTTATTGGACGCAATCTACTGATGTTCTATTGCAAAGCACCGTTCGACCCTGAGACAACAGCTACCACGGGTAACTACTATCAGGGTATTGATAAGTTTATGACACCAAGCACCCGCAACCTTGGTTTCAATATCAAACTTAAATTCTAAAGTGAAGTCATTGAATTATGAAACAGTATAAAAATATCATATTGTCAACGGTATCGGTTGGCCTTGTATTGGGCTTTACAGCTTGTACCAACAGTTATGAGGAATACAACCAGAATCCTTATGGCGTATCAAAAGAGGAAATGCAGCGCGACGCCTACTCGTTGGGCGCTGCTATGGTGAACCTCCAAAGTTGGGTCGTTCCGACCGATGTCAACACCAACCAGTTCACAGAATGTCTGTGTGGCGGTTCTTATGGAGGTTATATTTCCGACTCGAATGCTGGTTTTACCGGGAAAAACTTTGCACAGTATAGCCCTGAAAACGGATGGAGCCGCGTATTATTTAAGGACATCATTCCCAAGCTTTTCATCTATTTCAACGAAGTGAAAGGCGCTACCGATAATCCAGTGGCACTGGCTGTAGCCGAAATCATCAAGGTGGCGGGTATTCATCGCGTTACCGATGCTTATGGTCCTATCCCTTATTCCAAGGTGGGCGTGAATGGCGAGATTACCGCTGCTTACGACTCACAGCAGGAAGTCTATACGCTGCTCTTCAAGAAGCTCGATGAGGCTGTCAAGACCTTGTCTGCCAACCGTACTGCCAACTTCTCTCCTAAGGCCGACAAAGTGTATGGCGGAAATGTAGAGAAATGGATCAAGTTTGCCAATTCTTTGCGTCTGCGTCTGGCCGTTCGTATTTCAAAAGCCGACCCTACAACCGCCAAACAGCAAGCTGAATCTGCGGTGAATCACGAAATAGGCGTCATGACATCTAACGATGACAATGCTTTTATGACCTTGTCGAGCACTAATCCTTTTGAAATAATCATGTATGAATATAATGGCGGCGACTCACGTGTCGGAGCCGATATAACCTCCTACATGAACGGATATAATGATCCGCGTCGTTCCGCAATGTTCACCAAGTCAACCTTTGCCAACGGAACTAACGGATACTATGGTCTGCGTTCCGGAATACAGATTCCGGGTGGCGAGATAGCCCATGCTTATTCTAACTATAACGTGAAGACAGATACCAAACTGTTATGGATGAATGCGGCAGAGGTGGCTTTCCTTCGTGCGGAAGGTGTGTTGAAGGGCTGGAACATGGGTGATAAAGCTGGCAATTTCTATGCGAAGGGCATTAAACTCTCTTTCGAGCAGTGGGGCGTAAGTGGAGCAGAGAAGTATTTGGCCGACGCTGCTAGTACACCAGCGCTTTATAATGACCCAGTTGGAAATAATTCCTATAGTGGTAAGACCTCGACCATCACCATCGCGTGGAATGACAGCGACACGCCGGAGCAACAACTCGAACGCGTCATCACGCAGAAGTGGTTGGCTATGTTCCCGCTCGGACTTGAGGCTTGGGCCGACTATCGACGCACGGGCTATCCGCAGCTCATGCCCGTCAAAATCAACAATAGCGGCGGCATTGTCAGCACAGCGCGCGGCGCACGTCGTTTGGCTTATCCGCAGGAAGAGCGTATCAATAATCTTGACAACTACAATGCAGCCGTTGGACTGCTCGGAGGTGCCGACAATATGGCTACCGACGTGTGGTGGGCAAAATAGGCCGTAAGGTAAAAATATTTATAGAGAATTATGATTACCGATTTAAAACTGAATAAAGAAATGAAACATATCATCAAGAGTCTGATATTTTTAACGATTTGTACGATGACCTTGTTCCTGGGTAGCTGTGATACGGACGTTGAACCTATAGACATCAACCAATCGGGTATTGAGAAGCAGAATGCCGAACTCTACCGGAACTATCTCACAAACCTTAGGGCCTACAAGACGAGTCGTCATAAAATTATGATGGCATGGTTCAACAATAGCCAGGCCATTCCCTTCACACAAGCTCAGCATATCAATGCCGTGCCAGACAGCGTAGACTATATCGTGCTGACGAAACCGGAAACGCTCACGGAGCAGATGATGAAGGAAATCGAGGAAGTGAAAACCCAGAAAGGAACGAAAGTAGTATTCCAAATCAGCTGCGAAGACATCAAGGTGGCTTATGATGCTCAGAAGAAGGCTTTCGTAGAGAATCCCGATAATGCGGGGAAGGGCTTCAAGGACTTTAATACCTACCTTGTCGATTCACTCAATACGCAAATGAAGCTTATTGACAACTTTAACTACGATGGCGTCATCATGGGATTCAACGCCAAACTGACCCTTTACCTGACCGAAGAGCAAAAGGCTGAGGCTATGGCCGTGGAAACCGTGTTCTTCGGAATTGCCAAGGATTGGGTCTCGCGACATAAGAACAAGGAACTCATTATGATGGGACGCCCGCAGTACGTGACTGACAAGACGTTGTTGGAGCAGGCTCGCTACATTATCATTCCTACGCAGGCAGAGAAGTCGGTCTATGGAGTGGACTATCTCGTGCGCAAGGCTTTGGACAAAGGCGTGCCCTCCGACAAGTTTATTCTGCTGGTTAACAACAAGTCGGCTGATGAAACCGACACTAAGACTGGCTACTGGGGCAAGATGCTGGCTATGCACGGCATTGCTAAGTTCGTTGCTTCCGATCACACTGGCTACACCTGTGCCGGCATGGGACTGCTCAACGCCAATGTAGACTACTACAACGCGTTATTCACTTACCCCAATCTGCGCAAGGTAATCTCGACTATCAATCCAACCGTTAAAGAATAAAAAAATGAAGAAGCTATTTAAATATATGTCGCTCGTGGCTGCTGCCTTTCTGATGGCGGCCTGCCAGAACAACGATGAAGCCAACTTCAAGAGCAAGGCATTTATCGACGGCAAGACATTCACTTCGGAAACGATCATCAAGGGTGAGATGAATATCGTGAAGTCGCTCATCCTTTCGACGGCACGCCCGGCCGAAAAAGAACTGAATGCCACTTTCAGCGTGGCTGCCAATCTGGTAGAAACCTATAACCAAGCCTACTACGCTAAGGCCGTCATGCTACCCGATACCTGCTACAAGGTGGTCAAGGGCGACGTGAAGATTAACCAAGGTAGCGTGAACAGCGACAAGGCACAGTTCGCATTCTTCAAGTTGGGCAATTTGGATCGCGCCACCACCTATGTGTTACCTGTGACGGTGAACTGTCAGGATATCGAGGTGTTGCAGTCGGCGAAGAACTATTATTTCGTGTTCCGTTCCGGTGCACTCATCAATGTGGTAGCTGACATGAGCAAGAACTTCCTCACCATAAAATGGGCAACACCTGATTTGGTGAACAACATGAACCAGATTACGATGGAAGCGCTCATCTATCCGCGCGAGTTCGGTAAGATCATCTCTACCATTATGGGTATTGAGGGCAACTTCCTCATGCGTATCGGTGACGCCGGTTTCCCCGGCAACCAGATTCAGATAGCCACCAGTTCGGGCAATTTCCCCGATGCCGACTCTAACAAAGGCCTACAAACTAACCGTTGGCAGCACGTAGCCATGACTTACGACGCTGATACGCACGAGGTGAAAGTCTACGTCAACGGTAGCTTACAGTCACAAGGGATGCTCAGACACGGCAGAATCTCCATCGTAGGAAATGGTACCGATCGCGACTTCCTCATTGGCAAGTCGTATGACGATGCCCGTTGGTTCGAGGGAAATATGTCTGAGGTGCGCGTTTGGAATGTGGTGCGCACGCAGGAAGAGATTGCTGGAAACTTCTATAGTGTCGATCCCAAGTCGAAAGGTTTGGTAGGCTACTGGAAGATGGACGACAGCACAAGCCCGAACATCGTCAAGGATGCTACCGGCAACGGCAACGATGCTACGGCCAATAACCCATTGTCATGGCACAACGTGTCGCTGCCCGAGAAGAAATAACCCTTTAACTTAAATCACATGAAACTTATGAATATCAATAGTATCAAGACGCTGGCACTCTCGCTGGCAGGACTGGTCATAGCGGCTTCCTGTGCGAACGATATAGACGTGCCCCGCGTCGACGAAAGTAACTATCGGACGTCGGAGAACAATCTCGCTTTTATCACCGATAAATACGGCTACAGTCGTCAGGACTCGCTCATCTTCAACGAGAAAGGCTCCATCGATTTCTACGTCAACCTGTCGAAGGCTGCCACTACCGACCAGGAATACACGTTGATGTATGACACCAAGGCCCTCAAAAATTACAATAAGGTTCACGGAACCAACATCAAGGCCATGCCCGAGAAGCTCGTCAAGGTGGGTGGAACGGCAAAGGTGGCTGCCGGAGCCATGAAGTCGTCGAAGGTGACTGTAGAATATACTTCGGCCGAAGAGCTGGAGAAGAACGGCATCTACGCCATTCCCGTGAGCGTGAAGGGCGCCGCTCAGGCGTCGAAGGACAAGGGCGAGTTCGTGCTCATCGTGCGTGACATCACCAAAATGCCCAACTGTCACAAGGAAGGTGGCCTGCAGGTTATCAGTTGCATAGAGGTGAACGATGCCAATCCGCTTCATAATCTCTGCTATACGCTGAAGGAGTCGGGCAAATTCGTCATCGACCAGGTGATTCTCTTCTCGGGAAACATCAACTATAACGTAGAAACTGGCGAGGTGTACAACTACAACAATGAGAACGTGCAGCACCTGCTCGATTATCGGGAAAAATATCTGAAGCCGTTGCAGCAAAAAGGCATGAAGGTCATTCTGGGTATTTTGGGCAACCACGACCGTTCGGGTGTTGCCAATCTTTCTACTGAAGGGGCTAAAAGATTTGCCCAAGAACTGAAAGCGGTTGTCGATGCTTACGGACTCGATGGCATTTTCTTTGATGACGAGTATTCCAGTTATGGCAGCTATCCCGGATTCGTTGCTCCGTCAATTGAAGCCGCGTCGCGTCTTTGCTACGAATGCAAGCGTGCCATGCCTGATAAACTCATGGAAGTGTACGTCTACAGCCGTACTGGAAGTTTGTATGAAGTAGACGGACATCAGCCTGGCGAATACATCGACTACGCTATTCAGGACTACGGACGCTACAGCGATCTGGCCCGCAACTATCCCGGATTAGCAAAGAAAGGCATGATTCAGGCTTCGTCTGAGTTTGCTCAAGGACGCATCATTAGTTCATGGGAGGCAGAGCGGATTAAGTCTGAGGGCTATGGCGGCACAATGGTGTTCTCGCTGAATCCCAATAATGGCTATGCTTCTCGTTTAAGCACGATCACTCAAGCTTTCTATGGCGAGGCGACCATACGGACTGGCAACTATGCAAAAGATTGGTAACATGCTAAAAATATAAAAAGATGAAAGCAAAATATTTGTATTCGGCTATGGCGGCAACTGTTCTTGCCTTGGCACTTATTGCCTGTAGCAACGAGAACGATATGCCCGAACCAGAACAGAAGCTGAAAGAGACGACGCCCATCACTTTGAGTACAGACACGGTGAAGGTAGGAGTGGGTGAGTCTTCCACCTTTAATATCACTGCCGGCGGCGGCGATTATAAACTGATTGTTGAGAATCCGGATGTTGCCTCGGCCACGATAGCGGGCAATGTCGTGACTGTTAAGAGTGCGGTGAAAGGAAAAACGGGAATTATCATCTCGGATGCCACCGGCAACTATAAGCGTGTCATCGTGAAGTCGATGTATTTCAAGATGACGCTCAATAAGGAAGTTGTGAACATAACAATGAAACTCGGCCATACCGACGGCACTGCCGAGGTGACCGTGACCGGAGGAAATGGCAACTATAAGGCTGTCAGCAACAACACGAAAGTGGCCGACGTGCAGTTCGTAAAAGGCGATGTGATTACTATTCGGGGCGTGGCGAACGGCTCAACAGACGTCATCGTCACTGACATGATGGGGCTGAAGCAGACTGTTAAGGTACAGGTAGAAACCACCGACGTAGCTTTCACCGAGGAGGAAAAGGCAAAAATCATGGCGTCGACAAACGACGGTATCTTCTTCGACAACGATCGATCTTCCAGCTGGGGTACGATGGGACTGACTAAGGACAACGGTATGAATCTTGCCCAATGGGATTTCTACGGCAATTGTATCAAGTGCTGGTTCAGCGGTGATCTCACCGTAGGTAAGAAATCTGATGGAAAGGTGTTGGTTAACGACCCGTGGAGTAGCAACCAAAAGACCTATGAAAACGTGAACGTCGAAATTATCAAGGTTGATGGTTCGCGCGTGTGGGGTATTATGTATCTCATTAAGGATAACTATTTACACTCCGGTTACTTCTGTTTAAAGAAGGCTGAAGCTGAAATTGAAGATTAACTCAAAACTTTTTCTATCATACGTTGGTAATAAGTAGTTATACTGATTGGGAAAGGCCTGCGATAATGCAGGCCTTTTCTGTTTTTATTTCAGCTTGTTTGAATGCTCACTTCACGTATTCCCTTTCTCAGGGAGTATAGAAATCATATGTTTACAGGCTGGTAAAGAAGTTCGAAGAAGCGAGCAAAAGTACACGTGAGTGAGCGGAGAAACCATATTATAAAACTTTAAATATATAGTCTTTTACCCGTTGGCGGAATTACTTCTAATTGATCGTATTTTCATTTACTGTTAATCATCCTGCAATATACCGTTAATAGTAAGGTGTTTAACCATTAGTTGCAAGGCGAGAAGTCGTTAAACGGAAAATGTTTTATATATTCTTGATTTTCAGGAACATACAAGATGCTCTGGCCTATGCTTTCTCTTGCTCTCTTGTTTTAAAAAAGCGGAATCTTTATTCACAGATTTCTGACTTTTTAATTTATGAAGTTAAGAGAATAATTGCCCCACTTGATAGACTGCGGCACTCACAATCCACGCTAAGGCTGTGGTGTAGAGAGCGCCGAATAGTGCCCATTTCCACGAGCCACTCTCGTTCTTGATAGCCGCAATCGTGGCCACACAAGGGAAATAGAGCAGCACGAAGAGCAGATAACTGTAAGCCGCAAGCGGCGTGATACCGTCTGAAAGCATCTGACGTCTTAGTCGGGTGTATTTGGCGGTATCGTTGTCAGTGTCGTTACTTTCAGCCACACTCGAATCATTACTGTATAATACACCCATTGTTGAGGCTACGATTTCTTTGGCTCCGACACCGGCCAGTAGCCCCACATCAAGTTTCCAATCAAATCCCTGCGGGCGGAAGACCGGTTCGATGGCCTTACCGATTCGCCCAATATAGCTTTGCTCTTGTTGTGTCTGATTGTCTAACTGATCGTTGTGTGGGAAATATCCCAGTGCCCAAACGATAATACTGGCCACGAGAATGATGCCTCCCATCTTTTTGAGATACTGTTTGCCTTTTTCCCAAGTGTGGCGAATGATGGCTTTACTCGTGGGAAACCGATAAGGAGGAAGCTCCATTACGAAAGGTGTGTCTTCGCCTTTGATGACGTATTTGCTGAACAATCGACTGATAATTACAGCCATCAGAATACCGATGGCATACAGAGAAAGCATAATAATCGAGCGATATTGTAAGGCGAAGAAAGTGCCGGTAATCATTATGTAAATGGGCAGGCGGGCCGAACAACTCATCATCGGGAGTACCAGCATCGTGATAAGTCGCGACCGTCTGCTCTCGATGGTACGTGTGGCCATAATTGCCGGCACGTTACAACCGAATCCCATAATCAGCGGAATGAACGATTTGCCGTGCAAGCCCATCTTATGCATCAACTTATCCATAATGAATGCCGCGCGCGCCATATAGCCGCTGTCTTCCATAAACGAAATGAAGAAATAGAGAATCAATATTTGTGGCAGGAAAACAATCACTGCTCCGACACCTCCGATCACACCATCGACAAGCATTGCTTTGACTGGACCGTCGGGCATTGACCTACTAACCCAATCGCCTAAGGCTGCAACACCCGCGTCGATCCAGTCCATTGGATATTGTCCTATCGAAAAGGTGACTTGGAACATTATATAAAGGAAAAGGAAAAAGAGAGGAAAACCTAAATATTTGTGCGTGATGATGGCATCTAAGAAATGTGTCGTTTGATAGGTATCTTGTTTTTTGCCTTCGGCAAAGCCAGCTTCCTGTAAGGCGCCGTGAATAAACCCGTATTTCGCATCCATTATAGCCGTTTCACAGTCTTCCTTAGTTTCTTCTTTGATCAGCTGCTCGCCCCGGGCAACAGCACTGCTGACGGCTTGGGCGTTGGGCAACGTACGGGTAAGCGCAGTGATGTTGGCATCGTTTTCCAAGAGCTTGATTGCTAAATAACGAGTGGAATATTTCGAGTTGAGTTGCTCGTTATCGCGCAGCGTTTCTCGTATATCGTCAATGGCTTGCTCGATGTATTTTCCATGATTGACGTGAATATGTCGGAAAATATTGCGTCGTGGACGTGTACCGTGAGCAAAATCTTCGAGGTGATCTGTATCATTCGACTTCTCATAACGCTTATGCCAGTTCTGTAAATCCTTAGCAACTTCGGGGTTGATGTTTCCCTCGCGATCTAAAAAGTCGACGCCTTCATACATATTGATGATGATGTGGAAAAGCAAGTCAACGCCGCGCCCTGTCCTGAAAACGGTTGGAATCATCGGAACTCCGAAGAGTTGACCCAATTTTTGATAATCAAGTGTGTCGCCGCGCAATTCAAATTCGTCAAACATATTCAGTGCACAGACCATTCGGAGGTCCATATCCACGAGCTGGGTGGTGAGATAAAGATTTCGTTCAAGATTACTTGCGTCGATGACATTGATGATAATATCGGGTGTCTTGTCAAGAATCTGGTGCCGCACATACATCTCCTCCGGGCTGTAAGCTGAGAGTGAGTAAGTGCCGGGTAAGTCGACGAGATGAAACTCATAACCTTCGAATGAAGCGCGGCCCTCTTTGGCGTCGACAGTTACGCCCGAATAATTGCCCACACGTTCGTGAGCACCCGATGCAAAGTTGAACAGCGAGGTTTTGCCGCAGTTGGGATTGCCCACGAGTGCGACATTGATGGTGCGCCGTTTTTTCATTGCAGCGTCGTGCATTTGTTGCTCAGTAAGCGGCATTCGTTCTTCATTTGAATTGACGAAGATGCTGTGCCGATCAGCTGGTGCGGCTTCATTTTCCTTCAAGGCCAATGCTTCGTCTACTGAAATAACTTCGATCATTCGGGCCTCATCACGTCTGAGTGAGATCTCATAGCCCATAATCTTATATTTCACAGGGTCTTGCAGCGGTGCGTTGAGCAGCACTTCTACGGATTTCCCTTTAATAAACCCCATCTCGACAATACGTTTGCGAAAACTACCGTGCCCTAAAACCTTGACGATGACGCCGCGTTGGCCTGTCTTTAAATCTGATAATCGCATCATAATCTGTCTTAAACTTCAAGTTTGTTGCAAAAATACGATATTTTTATTGCAAATGGGTTGCAAGGTTTTTAAAGTGGGTTAAAATGTAGGATAACAGATGAATCCTTCCAAGAGAAATCTGTTTAGCGGATCATTTATTTGGATTCAGATTTTATTTCTATTCTTGGGCTTGGATGTTGAAATAATCTTCAAGTTCTTTCTCGGCGCTTCCGGCCTCGTTGGAGAGGTCTTTTAGAATGCAGCCGTGCTCCAAAAGCGCGATGCGTGTGCTGATATCGACCGTGTGTTGGAGATTATGACTGGATATGAGGATGGTGGCTCCTGTGGCGTGATTATAGTCGACGAGGAGGCGTTTGAGGATGTTCTGACTCGATGGGTCTAAAAAGTTGAAAGGCTCGTCGAGAATAACTGTCTGCGGGTGATTAAAGAGGGCCGAGATGATACCGATTTTTTGCTTGTTGCCGGCAGAGAAGTCGCGGATCAGTTTTTTATGCCCCAAGATTTCACCGTTCATCAGTCTGGTGAATTCTTCGATGCGTTCGGCGATGAGAGACTTGTTCATATTGCATATTTTGCCGATAAACTCGAAGTATTCTTCGGGCGTAAGAAAGTCGATCAGAAATCCTTCGTCGATGTAAGCACCTGTAACTTGTTTCCAATCTTCCGACTTTGCGGGATTGGTTCCGTCAATTGCGACTTCTCCTTCATCTGCTTTGAGGAGATCGAGAATGAGTCGGAACAGGGTAGTTTTACCTGCTCCGTTGTTGCCGACGAGGCCCAATATCTCACTGGAATGAATTTGAAGCTCCGGGATATCTACTGCGACGTTGTCTCCGAATGCTTTTTTCAGATGGTTGATTTGGATAGACATATAAGAGGGGGATAGTAAATGAGTAAACAAGTTAATGAGTTGATGAGGGATGGAGTTAGCTGGTGGCAGATTAACGAATTGACGAGTAGATAAGCGAAAGAATGTTCTTGTTTACTCATTCACTTGTCTACTCGTCAAACTTATTCACTCATTACTGCCGGATTCCTCTGCCGTGGCAGTTCTTAAATTTCTTACCGCTGCCGCAAGGACAGGGATCATTTGGGCGCGGCATCTTCTCTTTTATATACGGCGTGTGGCTGTGTTGCACATTCTCGCGTGTATCTTGATGGGCTGCTGCCTGCTGATCGGGATCGGTAAGACTGTCTTTCTGCTCGGTGTAGCGCTGGCTTCGTTCTTCGGGTGCAGCCTCTTGAATCTCTTGCTGCATATCGGGGATTTGCCCGCGCATCAAGATGCTGGAGATGCGATTGTTCATATCGTTGACCATCGAGTCGAAAAGTTTAACGCTTTCGAGCTTGAATATCAATAGTGGATCTTTCTGTTCGTAAGACGCGTTTTGCACACTGTGGCGGAGTTCGTCAAGCTGCCGCAGGTTCTCTTTCCAACAATCGTCGATAATATGAAGCATAATTACTTTCTCAAATTGTTTGACTACCGACTTGGCTTCACTGTCATAAGCCTCTTTCAAATGGCAAGGGATATTGAAAACCTGCCTTCCGTCAGTGATGGGAACCATAATGCGCTCGAACTTGCTGCCCCCATTCTCTTCCACTTGTTTGATGACAGGGTAGGCGAGGTTCTGTATTCGGTCGGTCTTGCGTTTGAAACTTGCCATCGCCTCCTGGAATGTTCGCTCTTCGAGTTCTTGTCGGTTGCCGTTGATAAACTCGTTTTCATCAAACGGACACTCCATAGCCAAGACTTTGAGAAAGTCTTCCTTGCAACCTTCAAAATCGTTAGATTCGATGGCATTGACCACGCGATCCCAGATAATATTGGTAATATCCATTCCAATTCGTTCGCCCATCAATGCGTGACGACGTTTTTCATAGATTACGGTGCGCTGTTTGTTCATCACGTCATCATATTCCAATAGGTGCTTACGAATACCAAAGTTGTTTTCCTCCACTTTCTTTTGCGCCCGCTCGATGCTCTTGGAGATCATCGGACTCTCAATTCGTTCACCGTCTTTAAAGCCGAGTCGATCCATCACACTGGCTATTCGCTCGGATGCAAACAGACGCATCAGCTTGTCTTCCAACGAGACATAGAATACGGAAGAGCCTGGATCGCCCTGGCGTCCGGCACGACCACGAAGCTGACGATCTACACGACGGCTCTCGTGTCGTTCTGTGCCGATGATAGCCAAACCGCCGGCTGCTTTGACTTCGGGCGTGAGCTTGATGTCAGTACCACGTCCGGCCATATTCGTTGCAATAGTTACGGCTCCCAACATACGTTCTTCCTCGTGTGTGTTTCCGTTCTCATCGGTAATCATGCATTTGCCGAGTGTACTGCGTCCGGCCTCTGCCACGATATTAGCTTCTTGTTGATGGCGTTTTGCATTGAGCACATTATGGGGGATATTACGTAGTTTTAGCATACGCGAGAGTAACTCTGAAATCTCGACAGAGGTCGTACCCACCAAACAAGGGCGTCCTTGGTTGCGCATTTCGACGATTTCGTCGATCACGGCCGCATATTTTTCGCGGGCCGTTTTATAGACACGGTCGTCCATATCATTGCGTTGTATGGGTTTATTAGTCGGAATCTCTACCACGTCTAACTTGTAAATGTCCCAGAACTCGCCTGCTTCGGTAGATGCCGTACCCGTCATACCCGCTAATTTATGGTACATACGGAAGTAGTTCTGCAACGTAATCGTAGCGAAAGTCTGGGTAGCGGCTTCTACTTTTACGTGTTCTTTGGCCTCAATAGCTTGATGGAGCCCGTCGCTCCAGCGGCGTCCCTCCATTATACGGCCTGTTTGTTCGTCGACGATTTTCACTTCACCGTCCATCACCACATATTCATCGTCCTTATTGAACATCGTATATGCTTTCAGCAATTGTTGCAACGTGTGTACGCGTTCGCTTTGAACAGCATAGTGATTAAGCAGCTCGTCTTTCTTATCTAACTTGTTTTGTGCATCGAGCGTAGCGTCTGCCTCTAATGCGGAGAGTTGAGATGTGATGTCGGGCAACACGAAAAGGTCGCGGTCTTGCACTTGATTAGCCAACCACTCTGTTCCTTTATCGGTGAGATCACAGCTGTTCAGCTTTTCATCCACCACAAAATAGAGCGGTTCTACAGCCTCGGGCATACGGCGATTGTTGTTTTCCATATAGATTTCTTCCGTTTTCAGCATCCCGGCTTTGATTCCCTCCTCGGAGAGATACTTAATCAGCGGTTTGTTTTTGGGCAAACACTTATACGATCTATACAGAGAGAGAAAACCTTCGTCCGTCAGTTTCTGGTCTTTCTTTTCTTGTCCTTCGGTGATTTTGGCACGAGCGTCGGCCAAGAATTGTGTGGCCAACTTACGTTGTACGTCGACCAAGCGCTCCACTAACGGCTGATACTCCTCGAACATCTGGTCATCGCCTTTGGGAACAGGGCCCGAAATAATGAGCGGTGTACGTGCATCGTCAATCAAGACAGAGTCTACCTCATCCACGATTGCATAGTTATGAGCCCGTTGTACAAGGTCGGCCGGCGAGATGGCCATATTGTCGCGCAGATAGTCGAAGCCGAATTCATTGTTCGTTCCGAATGTAATGTCGGCCAGATAAGCTTTTCGACGTTCAGGCGAATTAGGCCGATGTTTGTCTATACAGTCCACCGACAGACCATTGAACATATAAAGTGGGCCCATCCATTCAGAGTCACGCTTGGCCAAATAGTCGTTCACCGTTACGACGTGTACGCCGTTTCCTGTCAGCGCATTAAGGAAAACAGGGAGCGTTGCAACCAAAGTTTTACCCTCACCTGTGGCCATCTCGGCGATCTTTCCTTGATGGAGAGCGATTCCTCCAAAGATTTGCACGTCGTAATGAATCATTTCCCATTTGAGGTCGTTGCCTCCGGCAGTCCAGTGATTATGGTAAATCGCTTTGTCACCGTCGATGGTGATGAAGTCGTTTGTTGGATTCCCAGCCAGTTCGCGGTCAAAATCCGTTGCCGTAACCACGGTTTCTTCATTCTCTGCAAACCTGCGAGCCGTATCTTTGACAATGCTGAAAGCAACGGGCATTACCTCGTTCAGGGCTTTCTCATAAACCTCTAAAGCCTCTTTTTCGAGCTTGTCGATTTGGTTGAAAATATCTTCGCGCTCATCGATAGGCGTATCTTCTATTTTCGATTTCAGCTTGGCAATCTGCTGTTTCTGCTCTTTTGCTGAGTCTTGCACATATTTTTTGATCTCGTTGGTCTTAGCGCGCAACCTGTCATTACTCAGTTTTTGAATGTCGGGATAGACCTCTTTCACTTTCTCGACAAGTGGTTGAATGAGTTTCATATCCCTTGATGACTTGTTGCCGAACAACGACTGTAAAATCTTAGTTAAGTTCATTATATTTTGGTTTATATATTTCTAACAACTGACCGTCTGTATTTAGTATTTCCAAATAGCCGGTACAAAATTACGAATAAAATTTGATTTTAAGGCAAATTACATTTCTTTTGTAATTTGCTGGGCCTTTCTCGCTTTAGGGAAGAGGTTCGGTCTTACAGGCATTGGGTGCTCTGATGTGAATGGTACGTGCTATCGTAGGCGCAATTTGGTCTACGGTTACAGGGGTGGAAATGCGTTGTGGCTTGATGCCCAACCCGTAAATGATGATGGGAAAAGGAATTAAACCCGACCGTGAAACATAATTTTCCTGATTATCTTCGTTGAGAAGTTTCCAGCCCGGTGCTACTTCAATGATGATGTCACCGCTGATAAGGGCATTATATCCATTGCGTATCTTTGTGATATCATTGCCGTTGGCCAACAGACGTTCGCTGGTGAAAACATCGCTTACACCTGCATTCTGGATTAGGAAGTCTTGGCTGCGGCTCAATACGTCGCTGAGATTGAGACGTTTCTGCTCGATAAGATTGCGATTGAGATAGATTTCGTTGTGGAAACAAGTCTCTACGTACCGTCCCTGGCCGTAGATAGCACCGAGATAGATGTTGAGCAGCTTGGCTGTACGATTGATATAGAATGTACCTGTTGGTATGCGATATTTGGCATAGTCGATATTCGGTTCTTCATTATAGCCTGAACTTGTGACGACAAACATCACTCGATTTTTTCCTACGGTGGTTTCGATGTCCGTAATCAAGTCAGAGAGCAGTTTATCTAATTGCAGGTATATACTTTCTGCTGCTATTTTAGGATTGGATGTGGTTGCGGGTTTGGCTGATAAGGCCACTGCCAACAAGTCGGTAATTTCATCTTTACCTAACGCATTGTCTTTAATACACGCTTTGGCAGCCTTGACTATGAATGCATTTCGGCCTGCCACGGTAGTCAACTGTTGGTTGTTCACCTTGTTATAAGCTGCGATCCAATTGCGTATTTTGTCCGGATAATAGGCAGAAGTGGTTAATCCGCTGCCTTTATCATCAATCCACAGTGCTCCGTCTGCGGCGTGTCCGGCAGAGAAAACAGCTGTCACTTTGTTAGGAGCGATGGCATAAACGAGGGCGTTCCCATTGCTGGAAACCTTCATTTCATCACCGATCGTGGAAGTGGACATCCTTGACGGTGATGTGATATATCGCCGATCGTCGGTACAGAACACCGGTCTGAGTGTGCTGCGATCGAGCCATTGTGTTGCAACGATGCTATTATAATAAGGTGTAGTGCCCGTAGCGATGGAAGCAATAGCCGATGCTTCGTCTACGGGAATAAACGGATAGTTGGCTCCGTCGTATACACGTCCTTGTTGCAACAGTTTTCTCAATCCGTCTGCTGTGTACATTGGGGCAAACGTCTCGATATAATCTGTGCGCAGTTGGTCGATGGTAATATTGACCACAAGCCTCGGAGTAGGTTGCAGCAACTGTGCATTGGCGGTAGCTGTGAGGGCTACTAACAGGGCCGTTATATATCTGTTCATTTCTTTTTGGTTGTAAATCGCAGAGCCGACGCGTATCTGATAAGCAAAGATAGTGCCACAATGTTCATTCCCTCTGCATAACCTTGGATAAAGTTTCCAATGAAAAAGAGCAGTGTCAGTACTGTCATCGTGGGGAAAAGCCAATATCTTTGTTTTCTGCGCAATGCTTTAATAGCCGGCCAAATGAAAAGGAGCGGAAGCGGATTGAGTACCAATATTTGTAGGTTGAGACTCACAGTAGGATGTTGCGAGAACACCATTGCAGTAAGGATAATTCCGGCCAGTCCGCAACTAACCATTAATGAGGCGTCGAAAAGCCACAAATTGCAGTGCAAAAAACGCTCAATTGCAAGGCAAATAGCCGTTAATGACAGGAGGATGAACGAACACTCGATAGGACGTAAGGGAAAAGACGTTCGATGAGGGTGTATCTGTTGCTTGAGTAACGTTTCTGTCCGGCTTACCAATTTGTGTGTGGAACCATCGGAAGCGGTGATATATGCGTGGTCGAAATCGCGTCGTAGATTGTCCGGTAAGAATTCTTGCTGTTCGGCAGTAGTCTTGAAATCGGCCTTCATTCCTAATAAGACATCGTTCCCGAACATTACCCAAGGATAAGTTTTGTCCCATTGATGCACCATTTCTCGGTAAGTCAAGGTACGTACTTTGCGGTCTGATGAAGACACTTTACCGTCGAGATGGCCGATAATCATATCTCGTGCACGTGTGGTGCAATTGTCGTAGAAATAATTATATCTGTAAACCCGGTTCTCTGGTAGATAATTCTCATCTATAGCGCGGGCTATCCGTAGCTTCTCTTCCGGGGTTAAGTCCAATTCCTGTTGGATGATACTACGTCCCTCGTTACTGTATTGTGCAAAGAAATCATCGAAAGATTCGATACCCATTTCATAATCGGTAAGGCCGAAAACGAATCGTAAGACAAAGTAAGGTTTCTTGAATGAGAACATTCCATAATTGATAACGAGATCTTCGCCACGGTTTCGGTCTTGATATCTGAGGGCCGTATGCCCGAAAAGGTTGTACACCTCGTTTCCCGGTCCACACGTCAACAGGCTGATTGTGATAGAGGCTGGTTTGGCCGGCATAGTCTCTTGCGACTGCGCCCTACCATTATCTGTTAATAACAGAAAAATAAACGGTAATGTGAACCTTAATATATTATTGAAACGTTTCACGATGCAAAAATAACTTATAAATCTCACTTGGAGTGCTCCTATTTCGTTTTTTTTCGATATTTTTGCATCCGAAACTGAAACATACGATGTAATGAAGAGAATATTTTGCGCTTTCCTGCTGGCAGCAATATCGATAACCGCAGTGGCTCAAAGCGGTACCAATTCGCCGTACAGTATGTATGGATTAGGCGCATTGGCTGATCAGACAAGCGGATTCAATCGTGGGATGAATGGGCTTGGACTTGGTTTTCGTGAGCATAACCAAGTGAACTTTCTCAATCCGGCATCTTACTCCTCCATAGATTCCCTTTCGTTCATTTTCGATGCCGGTCTTTCAGGGCAGATTACGAACTTTCAGGAGAACGGGAAAAAGGTGAATGCCAAGAATGCAGACTTTGAATACGTTGTTGCCGGATTTCGTGCTTTCAAGCATTTCGGTATCAGTTTCGGTCTGATTCCTTATTCCAATGTGGGGTATCAATATCAGAATACGCAACAGGTGAGTCCCGGCAGTACGGTTACTTCTACGACTTCGTATTCGGGAAGAGGCGGATTGCATCAGGTATACATCGGTTTTGGATGGGAACTTGTTAAGGGACTATCCATAGGAGCTAATGCTTCATATTTGTGGGGCAACTATACGCGATCTGTTCTCAATACTTACAGCGATTCTTATGTCAATACTTTGTCACGGATTTATACAGCAAACGTACACAATTATAAATTAGATGTCGGTTTGCAATATGCTGCCCGGTTTTCCAAAAGCGATCAGTTAACGCTCGGTTTGGCTTATAGCTTAGGTCATAAGCTTAACGCTAATCCCAAGTGTGAGATTGTTTCTTCCAATCCTCAGACACAAGTTTCTTATTCAAAAGCCTATACAGCCGATGACGCTCTTGAACTTCCGACATCTTATAGTGTAGGACTTGCGTGGGATCATAAGCGCCAATGGAAGGTGGGCGTTGACTATAATCTGCAAAAATGGGCTGATGTTGTCTATCCCTTATATACTAATGTGAACAACGTACCGCAATATTCGGCTGCAACCGGACAGTTCAAGGATCGTCATAAGTTGACTTTGGGTGCCGAATTATGTCCCGGCGAGACAGCCCGCAACTTTTTCAAGCGTGTGCATTATCGTGCTGGCATTTCTTATGTCACACCTTATTTAATAATCAATGGTACAGAGGGGCCCAAAGAAATGAGTGCCAGTTTAGGTCTCGGCATACCTGTTATGAATGGAATCAACAACCGTTCCATTCTCAATATCAGTGCCCAATGGGTGCGGATGGATTCTAAGACACTGCTCAAAGAAAACACTTTCCGTATCAATATTGGTCTGACGTTCAATGAACGATGGTTTGCTAAGTGGAAAGTAGATTGATGAAACGCCTCTTTTCGTGTTCATTGTTTATCCTGACAATTGTGTTTCTCATTTCGTGTGAGGAGCAACGAGCCCACACTGCGCCTGGAATTTATCCGCGAGATTCGGTTGCCGCGATGATCAGTTATGGTGTCAATACATTGATTTCAGATTCGGGTGTAATCAAATATCGTATTGTTACTGAGCGGTGGGAGGTAAACAAGAATCGACATCCGTCGCGGTGGATTTTCGACAAGGGACTTTTCTTGGAGCAATTTGATGAGAAGTTTCACGTACAAGCCTATATTCAGTGCGATACAGCATATTATTATGACTTACAAAAGTTGTGGGAACTTCGCAGTAGAGTACGTATTCTGACTAAGGATGGACTGCGATTCGCCAGCGAACGACTGTTTTGGGATGAGAATCAACACGAACTTTACTCTGATGTTTTCTCGCGTTTGATAACGCCGGAACGTCAGTTGCAAGGTACTTATTTCCGTAGTGATGAACGAATGACGCGTTATTTCGTCTCTAACAGTAAAGGTTCGTTTGCTCGAAATGATTTTGAGAGTTCAGGAGATACCCTCCAATCGGCTTCCGATTCGGCCAAAAGTGTGCTACGTATGCGTACGGCTCCGCAGCGGAAGAATAATTCAATACCTCTGACTCATTAAATGGAAGAAGGAATAAGTATATCCCTCATCATCGGAATCATCGTGACAATGGTTTTCTCTGCATTCTTTTCGGGAATGGAGATCGCCTTTGTGACGAGTAACCGAATGTTGGCCGAGATGGACAAAGAGAAAAATGGGCTCTCTCAACGACTGCTTTCCGTATTCTACCATCATCCCAACAATTTTGTCAGTACGATGTTGGTAGGCAATAATATTGCGCTGGTCATTTATGGAATCTTGATTGCCAAGTTCTTTGATAATACGATTTTCCGAGGAATGGAAGCCGCTTTTACAGTGCCGGCAGACACAATTCTTTCTACAATTATCGTGCTTTTTACGGGAGAGTTTTTGCCCAAAACATTGTTTAAGAGCAATCCTAATCGGCTGCTTACGGTTTTCGCTATCCCGGCTTACGTTTGTTATGTGGTGCTTTGGCCTATCAGCAAGTTTGCAACATCGTTATCGCGGATGCTGTTGCGTGTTATCGGCGTCAGGATGTCAAAAGAAAGTGTTGACGAAGCATTCACGAAAGTAGATTTAGACTATCTTGTTCAGTCGAGTATAGATAATGCCAAGAGTGAAGATGACATTGAAGATGAGGTCAAGATATTTCAAAATGCACTGGATTTTACTGATACCAAGGTGCGAGACTGTATGGTGCCGCGTACTGAAATCAATGCCGTAGATACAGATAACTGCTCGATCGACGATTTAAAGCAGAAGTTTATCGAGAGTGGAAACTCTAAATTGATTGTTTACGAAAGTGACATCGACCATATTATCGGTTATATCCATTCATCGGAGCTGTTTAAGAATCCCGTGAATTGGCGCGACGGCATACGTACGATGCCGTTTGTGCCTGAGACGATGGCTGCTTCTAAATTAATGCAAACATTTTTGCAACAGAAGAAAAGCCTTGGCGTTGTTGTCGATGAGTTTGGTGGAACGAGCGGAATTGTCTCTTTGGAAGACATCGTTGAAGAAATTTTCGGCGAAATTGAAGATGAACATGACAATGCGAAATACATTGCTAAGAAAACCTCTGATGGCGAGTTTATACTCTCGGCGCGGCTCGAGATAGACAAAGTGAATGATAGGTTCGATCTCGATCTGCCCGAAAGCGATGAATATATGACCGTGGGTGGACTCATTCTGCATTATTACCAGAGCTTTCCTAAGCTTAATGAGATTGTCAAAGTGGGACGTTTCGAGTTTAAAATCATTAAGAATACAATGACGAAAATAGAGCTTGTGCGACTAAAAGTGAACTAATAATGGCAATTTTCGCGTGAAAAGTTCCGTTATGTGCTATCTTTTTTGTATTTTTGTGCGCATTTATATAATGAAAGAAATCATAAATAATAAAATAAAACAATAAAATTAATGGCAGCATTAGGAAAAATCAGAAGCAAAGGCGTTATCCTTGCCAGTATCATTGGATTGGCCTTGTTTGCTTTTATCGCCGAAGAGCTGTTCCGTTCGTGCGATTCTATGCGCAACGATCAGCGTCAGCAAGTGGGCGAAGTTTTGGGAGAGAAGATAAATGTCAACGACTTTCAGAAGCTCGTGGACGAGTACACCGAAGTCATTAAAATGCAACAGGGACAGGACAATCTTAACGACGACCAGATGAATCAAGTTAAAGATATGGTCTGGAATTCGTTTGTTCAGTCCAAACTCGTGGAGAACGAGGCGAAGTATTTAGGACTCACGGTAACTGACGAAGAAATGCAGAACATATTGAAAGCCGGTACCAATCCAATGCTTTTGCAGACACCATTCGTCGATCGACAGACTCGGCGCTTTGATGTCAACGCGTTACAGAAGTTCTTGGCTGATTATAAGACGCAATCCAGTGCCAACCCGCAGTTGGCCGAGCAATATGGCAAGATTTACAAGTATTGGACTTTTATTGAGAAGACACTTCGCCAGCAGACACTTGCGCAGAAGTTCCAGAGCTTGTTGGCACATAGTCTGCTCTCGAATCCCGTCGAAGCCAAGATGGCTTTCAAGGATGAGAACGAGGAAAGCAATATTCAGCTCGCAGCATTCCCATATACCGACATCCCTGATAACAAAGTGCAGATCAACGATGCTGACCTGAAAGCTAAGTACGATGAACTGAAACCGCGCTTTCGTCAGTATGTCGAGAGTCGCAGCGTCAAATATGTCGACATCCAAGTGACTGCATCAACGGCTGATTTAACAGCCATCCAAAAAGAGATGAACGCTTATGCTAAAGATATTGCAGTGGCTGCTGATCCCGCAGAAGTTGTGCGTAAAAGTACATCGTTGGTGCCTTATTTAGGCATTCCCGTAGCAAAAGACGCGTTCCCAACAGATATTGCGCAGCGGCTTGACTCGATGGCTGTAGGACAAACTTACGGACCTGTGACCAATAAAGACGATAACACCGTAAACATTGTCAAACTCGTGGCAAAACAACAGCTGCCTGACTCTGTGGAATATCGTCAGATTCAAGTGGCTGGTACTACACCTGAAGTGGCCCATAAAACCGCAGATTCTATTTATACTGCACTACAAGGCGGTGCTGACTTTGCTGCTATTGCCAAGAAATACGGCCAAACAGGCGAATCTACTTGGCTTACTACTCGTCAGTATCAGTTTGCACCGTCACTCGACAAAGATTCTAAGAATCTGATTATGACATTGAATACCCTCCCGCTCAAAGAGATACGCAACCTGACTTTTGCCGCTGGTAACGTCATTGTGCAAGTGCTCAGCCGCAAGGGAATGGTGGAGAAATATACAGCTGCTGTTATCAAGAAAAACGTCGAGTTCTCCCGCAACACATATTCTGCTGCATATAACAAGTTCAGTTCATTCGTCAGCGCCAATCAAACGGCCGATGATATTGTGAAGAACGCAGAAAAAAGTGGTTATACCGTGCAGACTTCGGCCGATATTACCACGGCACAACATAATCTGGCAGGCATTCATGGAACCCGTGAGGCCCTGAAATGGCTCTTCGATGCAAAAGAAGGAGATGTTTCGCCGATGTATGAGTGTGGCGACAACGATCATCTGCTCATCGTGGTTTTGGATAAAATAAACCCCGAAGGTTATCGCACGTTGAAAGACCCGCAGGTAAATGCGATGGTAAAAGATGAAGTGATGAAGGATAAGAAAGCTGAGCTAATGAGGGCCAAGGTGAATGGCGTAACTACGATGGCAGCTGCACGGGCTAAGGGTGCCAAGTTCAGCACCATAAATCAGGTAACTTTTACTGCCCCTGTGTTCGTAGCAACTTCGGGCGCCAGCGAACCGACCTTGAGTGGTGCGGTAGCAGCCACGGCGCAAGGCCGCTTCTGCTCGCAACCCATTAAGGGTAATGCCGGCTTATATTTTATTCAAGTAATAAGCAAGACGATGCGCCCTGTGAAATTCGACACGAAGTCGCAAGAGCAGAAGCTACGTCAGCGGGCTATGCAGTACGCCGCCAATTTTATGAACGAACTTTATGCTAAAGCTGGTATAGTAGATAATCGCTATTTGTTTTTCTAAATATAGTTTAGTATGAAAATCCCGGCATTCATCGAATGTCGGGATTTTTTTATTGTTGGTCAGTTCCTAACAAAATTAAAAGGGAATGAAAAACGGTTTTCTCCTCAAGGTCGTAATCTGAAATGGGCACGATAGTGAAAGGTTAGTGATGAACTGATTCTCTGAGGCAATTTGCAGATTGTAAACGGACTTTGTCTGTCCATTATTTATGGCATTATTCTTTCATATGCATAAACGTTACTTTTGGAATTGGGCTTGGTGAGAAAATCGAAAGGACGGATAAAGTTAAGAGAGGGGATAATATTGGTCCGAGTAGATAAGTGTAAGACAACCCTATGCAAAGTTTTTAATATTTAATAGTTCGTGCTCAATTTAAAAGTTGAAGGGAGACAAACATACATATGAAAAAATAGGAGGACAGGGAGGAAATTAATTTTTTCTATACCCGAAGTAGGTAGATTTCTTTTTGTAATATTATACTTATTAATCATCGTTCTATTATTTTTTTGATTTTTGGAAAAACAACAAAATCAAAATATTTTTACTTGAAAGTGTTGCCATTTTCAAAAAAGATATTAACTTTGTACCGTGTGTTGAGATTGATAAAATTGGAAATGGTTGAAAAAAGACCGTTCTGCATAAGTCTGATTAATATCTCAAAGTATGCATAGATGTTATTCATCCATACAGATACCCTTGAAGAGAAAGCCGGTTTTTTCGCCAGCTCAAGGTAGATTTGTACATCGGATACACAATTTATTAATTAATATTACCCCTCCCCTAAGTTTAATAATTTTTATTACCTTAAAGAATAAAACATCTATTTCCCATCGCCAAAAAGCGATGGGAAATAGATGTTTTGTTATGTCCCGATTATGCATTATACTTTATATAATTAATTAAATCATAATATCAAATAATAGTGAGAGGAAATGAAAAATGAATGAAAATTTTACAATTAAAACAATGGTGACAAACAAGCGATTTTATGTATGTCCTGAGTGTTATGTAGAGCGCCTGCGTATTGAAAGTTTGCTACATCAAGTATCTGGCAGTGTGGGTGGTTTTGAAAACGGTGGTGAACTGAATGCCAAAGAGCATGACTTTGAAGATAATTTTAATGTGTTTGATGAATCGCCCGAATTGAAAGATAGGAATGTCTGGGAGGATTAAGGAATATGAAAATGATAAACGAAAAATAGTATGAAAAATATGAAACGTACAGGAAAAGCAAGAAGTTTAGCCGGTCATCTGTATCGGTATAGTTTGGCAGTTATTGGAATAATCGTATTGGCGACGGCCCTGTGGTCGTGTGCAGATGAGTATTTGGAAGTGCAGAACGGAAATAAAAATAAAGGTGGCAATCAGCTACTTGACAGTAATCACGGTGGCAGCGCGAAGGATGTCACGTCAGTTATAACCCTATCGGCAGATGCCGGTATGCAACGCCCACCCATTCAAAGAGGTATGGAACGTACAGGAGATGAGGAGGCAACGCGTTCCATCGTGCTGAATGACAAGTTTATGCCTGTAGCTGAAGGGTCGGATTTGAAAGCCCGCATCTTCCTTGTGAAGTATGACGAGAGCTTGAAAGACCAATACGGTCGTTTGGATGATAAAAAGTGTAAGTTGGCGGCAGCAGAGATTATATGGGACAAGGTGACGACCCTTAATGGTGGTGGTGTCAGTCTTCAAGCACATCCTCAAAAAATAACACTTCATTGGGTGAACGAAGGAGACCAGAACAAGGCCGTAGATATCAATCCTGGTGAGGACTGGCGTGTTTGCGGCATCATCGGTGGTCAGTACGATGAAACCGTAAAGCCGGGATACAAGTATGTGGATAAGAATGGAAATCCCCAGATAGTTGATGATAGTAACTGGAAGCTCTATTATACTTATGTGGATTTCAATCCGAAAGACCGACTTGTTAAGGAAATTCATAATGTTAAGGACAACTTAGGGCGACAGCGCGTAGCTGCTGCTTTTGGAACAGGATGGAAAAAACTTGAGGTGAAAGAGAAAAACGTTATCAATATTGGAAACTGGCAATACAAGGCGCTGGGAGTATTGTTCCGCATCAAGGTGAAGCGCAATACTAATCTCTTGGGAGGGGATGCTCATAACTATCGCTTTGCCAGTTCTCAAGTAACGGCCAGTGGAGGATTCCTCATCGGTATGAATGTGGGCGGGTCTGCTTACAATGATGTTGGTCTTCGAGCAACAGAGAATTCTCTTGAAAAATATTGGTACTGGCAAAATGAAAACGACAATCTGAATTATTACTGGGAACATACAGCCCAAAGTGGTTCTAGCAATGAGTTCCATTATGTATATAATTCAAAGAAGTTGAGAGCGACTACCCAAGACGAATATGACGAGTTTTATGTATGGGGTATGCCACATCCGAAGGTGCATATACAATATCAAGATTTTATGAGCTGTATCACACTGGAAAAGGGCGGTGCGATGCTCGGCAGGAAGTATATGGAGGGTAACCAAATCAAGTATGCCGATGAGTGGTGCTATGGTGAAGGAGAGACCAGTGAATTCAATCGTTTCAATTTCAGTGACAAGGGAGGCAAGGCATATAGTGTGGATTTAGCTGTGGTACGCCCGAGATTCAGGGCAAAGAGATCTGATGGGAAGCCTGAGTTCCCATGGCCAAATCCACTGGAACGCTTTGCACAGAGCAACTGCAAGGTATACCCCGGTGAAAAAAATGAACCGGGCTTATGGAATGATATCCTTTTCGGAGGAACTAAGAATAAGGGAGGATTCCTTGACGGCCACACGCTGAAAGCCTCTGATATTAAAATTAAAGAAATGAATGCAATAACTAAGGGACAAAAGTGGTTGCCCGATAATTACCTACTTCCTGATGGCGAACAGTGGGGGCTTGCATTACCGACTATCATAGATCCAAATACCGGATACACACAGCAGGATGGATACGGATTTTTTGATGGAAAAGTCAGTGGAACGAAGATATATAAACTGAATAGACAGATTTTCGAGGAACTTCTTACACTTTCTGATTTTCAAGATGACGGCTATGAATTCCCTTATCAGGAAACGAATGAAAAGGCAAGAATAAACAGCAACAAAAATAATAGATGTTGGAGCTTTTATTGGGCAAATGAGTATCTGCGTGAGATCTATGCTATTCGTTTTGATGCCAATGTGAAAGGAAACTCTCAAAAATACGGCCGTCGCTACCGTTGTGCTTACCGCTATATGTTTATTAATATGGCAGACAAAAAGTGGAAACGGAAAGACAATGGAAAGAAAGGCACATTTGATGACGTGAATAATGGGGATGGGGCCAGATTAGTGGTGCAGAGCCGTTGGATCGGTAACGCCTATGTCCCCTTGGACTCTTTGCAAAGTGAGACTTGGTGGGGGCCATGCAGTACAGAGAAAGGAGATCACAGAGATTTGGACGTATATCGTGTATTCCCTGTTGTTGGTATAAATGATGAAAAAGGCCATATGTGTGGCACGTATTGGTCAGCCACCTATAAAGATATTGACCCACACTTTAATAAATGGGATGCATCTGGAAACAATACCCGTTTCTGGCGTCATCTTTCTTGGGATTACGTAGCAAGATTCTATTGGTTCAACAATACTGTCTGTCGTCCTGTCCGTGCCATCATCCGCAGAGACTATCCTGAGGATGGAGAGTGGTCGCCACGCAACAATATCATAACCAGTGGGCTGAACCGATATATTAAGCGCCAGTGGGACACGGACAACTCGTGGCGTCAAGGTGAATTCCGTAAGGAGAATTTCGGAACAAAATAGAGATGTAAAAGGAAGTAATAAGAACGAGAGATTTTTTCTTTTTATAATAAAACAATTCAGAAGATGGGGTGTCAATTTGACACCCCATCTTCTGAATAATTAGACTGATGAATGAAAATCAGAATGCTTCCTCGTCGCTCACGTCTTCGGCTTCGAGATTGAGGTCTTCGGGGTCGGTATCGAATGTAGTACGATAACTTTCTTCTGTGAGCTTGTCCTCATCATAGGAATCGTCATCGTCGTCATTGTATTTCTCTGTACGATCGGATTGTCCTTCGTTCTCGTTTTCTTCATCCGAAAGATCACGTAGCTCGATATCGTTTTGATCTTTGAGGTGTATACGTGACTCTTCCGTTTCGGATTTTTCTTTGGCGAAAATAGCCTCTATCCACGTGCCTTTGGGTATTTCCAATACCTCAAAGCCGTCGTTAACTTTCTTCTCATACATCCCTCCGGTCTTATGCAGACGGTCTTGTGGTAGAGTTGTCGTACTGATATCGAATCCGTGTTCGATGATATCCTTGATGCTCTGAGAAAGAGAATCCCATCCGCCGCCGAAGTTTCGGTCGAGTACTTCTAAGAGTTTCTGGGCTGAAATATGGCGAATGTTTTCGTAAGTAAGGTCGGTGACACGCATAATAGGTCGTTTCCTAACAGCCCATTTAACTTTTGCACTGTCGTCTGTTCTCACGGTTCCGATCTTGAATCCACGCTCTTCGTATTTTTTTATGATCTCCGGTTTGTCTACTTTTACCTCTTCTATCTCAAAAGCGCCGCGCAGGATATCGGTGTAGTGTCGTATATTATCTTTTAGGTCGGCATCTTTTTCGGCAGCCTCCCATAATCGGAAAATATCGGTCTCCTGAATATCCCAGACATTGCTTTTGGTGAGCGTTTTCATCGTCAATGCATTCTTGTTTTTCTTCATCTTTCGTTTTTGTTTCTCTGTTTTATTGCAAAAGTAAATACTTTACGGCTATTTCACAAGTTTTTTGAATGAAATTTCATCGTTTCTTGCCGAATATAAATGAATTGGTTGAGACAGGACTTTTGTTGCAATGGAGCTTTCTAATAAATTGTTGATTTATTTTTATATGTAGAATCATTTTGCTACCTTTGTACGCAAGGTAAGGTAACAAGTAAGAATGAGCGAACCGTTAGCGGAAAGGATGAGACCGAGGAGTCTCGATGAATATGTGGGTCAGCGTCACTTAGTGGGCGAGAGGGCTGTACTGCGCAAGATGATCGACGCGGGACGGATCTCGTCATTTATTCTCTGGGGGCCTCCGGGGGTGGGCAAGACAACGCTGGCGCAGATTATCGCCCACAGACTGGAGACGCCGTTTTATACGCTTAGCGCTGTGACGAGCGGCGTGCGCGATGTACGTGATGTGATTGAACGTGCGCAAAGCGGGCGTTTTTTTTATTCGGCATCGCCGATTCTGTTTATTGACGAGATTCACAGATTCAGTAAATCGCAGCAGGATTCGTTGCTGGGAGCAGTAGAAAAGGGTACGATAACACTGATCGGTGCGACGACTGAGAATCCGTCGTTCGAAGTGATAAGACCGTTGCTTTCGCGTTGTCAACTTTATGTACTGCGTCCGTTGAATCAGGACGATCTGTTGCAGTTGTTGCACCGGGCTATCACGGAAGATGTAATGCTCAAGGAGCGCCAGATCGTGTTGCGGGAGACAGGGGCGCTACTGCGATATAGCGGCGGTGATGCGCGCAAGTTACTGAATATTCTCGAACTGGTGGTCGAGGCGGCCGGAGATAAGGAGGTAGAGATTACAGATGAGGCCGTAGTGAGCCGGCTTCAGGCTAATCCGTTGGCATATGATAAAGACGGCGAAATGCACTATGATATTATTTCGGCGTTTATCAAGAGTATTCGGGGGAGTGATCCCGATGCAGCACTTTATTGGATGGCACGGATGATCGAAGGTGGCGAAGATCCGCAGTTTATTGCGCGTAGGCTGGTGATTAGCGCAGCTGAAGATATTGGATTGGCTAATCCTAATGCATTGCTCATCGCCAATGCAGCGTTTGATGCGGTGATGAAAATCGGTTGGCCTGAGGGGCGTATTCCGTTGGCCGAAGCTGTGGTTTATTTGGCGGCGAGTCCTAAGAGCAATTCGGCTTATCTGGGTGTGGATGCGGCACTGGCACTCGTCAAGGAGACGGGCAACGAGCCAGTACCTTTGCATCTGCGGAATGCTCCTACGGCGTTGATGAAAGAGTTGGGCTATAACGATGGATATATTTATCCTCACGATTCGCCGGGGCATTTTGCCGTTCAGCAATATATGCCCGAATCGCTGGCCGGTCGTCGCCTTTGGCACGCGCAGCACGCTCCCTCTGAGGAGAAACTTTACCAATGGATGCTTCAATGTTGGGGAGAAAGGTATAAATGAGTTGACAAGTTAATGGGTTGACAAGTAGACGAGGGAGTGAATAAGTGAATCCTTGTTAACTTGTCAACTTGTTCACTCGTCAACTAAAAAAGAACATAATATGAAAATAGTTGTATTAGATGGATACGGCGCTAATCCGGGCGATTTGTCTTGGACGCCGTTAGAAGAATTGGGGGTGTTGACGGTCTACCCGCGCACTCGTGCCGATGAGGTTGTCAGTAGAGCGGCAGATGCTGAGATTGTGATAACAAATAAGGTGATCTTAGATAGCAACATTTTATCCGCATTACCGAAGTTGAAATACATCGGCGTATTTGCCACAGGTTTCAACACGATAGATATTGAGGCGGCGCACGCACACGGTATCGTGGTAACAAATATTCCGGCTTATAGTACGGACAGTGTGGCACAGATGACATTTGCGCATATTCTGAATATCACCAATCGGGTGGATCATTATGCCAGGGCTAACCGTGCAGGTCGTTGGGCTGAGAATGACGACTTCTGCTATTGGGATACGCCACTGTGCGAGTTGGCAGGAAAGACGATCGGCGTTGTCGGGTTAGGAAATATCGGCAGCGAGGTAGCACGCATCGCCTGTGCTTTCGGGATGAATGTGTTTGCTGTGACAAGCAAGAATGCAGCTGATTTGCCTGAGTCGATACGTAAGACCACGCTGGACGGACTCTTCGGTGTGAGCGATATCTTGACGCTGCATTGTCCGCTCACCCCAGACACACGCGAGATGATCAACCGTGAGACGATTGCAAAGATGCGTCCCGGCACGATTCTTATCAATGTGAGTCGCGGAGCTCTGGTCAACGAACAAGATGTGGCCGAAGCTTTGGAGAGCGGCCGGTTAGGTGCTTACGGTGCCGATGTGATGTGTGAAGAACCGCCTGCTAAGACGAGTCCGCTTTTCACACAACCTAATGCTTATATTACGCCTCACGTGGCTTGGGCCACTGTCGAGGCTCGAACGCGGCTGATGCAGATTGCTGTCGAGAATATTCGAGCCTTTCTTAATGGTACACCGCAGAATGTTGTCAATCCATAAAGCATAAGCGATGATTTATGAGAATCCCGATCTTGTTGCAGCCGTACAACAGGTGATCGAGTTTGTGGGTACGTTTGCTTTTGCCATCTCCGGAATCCGCCACGCCGCAGCGCGCCATTTCGATTGGTTCGGCGGTTTTGTGTGCGGTATTGTCGTGGCCATCGGAGGCGGAACCATCCGCGATGTAATGCTTGGTGAGACTCCGTTTTGGATGACTTCGGCCCTTTATCTCATCTGTACAGCCCTAGCCCAGGTCTTTGTGATTACCTTTTCGCACTCGCTGAAACGGTTAGACAATGCTTGGTTCGTATTCGATACGCTCGGTTTAGCCCTCTTTACTATTGCCGGTATGCAGAAGACACTGGCGTGTGGTCATCCGTTTTGGGTTGCGGTCATTATGGGATGTATTACGGGATCGGCCGGCGGTGTAATTCGCGATATTCTTTTGAATAAAGTGCCGGTAATCTTCCACAAGGAGATTTATGCAATGGCGAGTATTGCCGGCGGTGTTTTGTATTGGATGATGATACAATGGAAAATGAATGTCGGCGTTGCTGCCGTCATCACTTTTTTTGTTATTTGTCTCATTAGGTTTTTGGCCGTACGTTACCATATTTCTCTTCCGCTGTTGCGTGGTGAAGATAAGTGATTAAATGAGGAAGCAGAGTGCTTTCTATCGATGATAAGAAAACGGATTATTTTCTAAATAATCCGTTTTTATATATTCTTTTCGTTCTTGATTTATAAGATTGATGAAAAACACCAGGAGAGTATAATGAAAAGGGATAAAATTTGATAGAAAAAATGATAGATTAATACCTCAGTCCGGGATAAGAAAGTTGTTTTTCTGCCGGCGGAACAAACTTTTCCGTTTTTCGATTCTCAATCTGCGGAAACCGGTCGAAAAATACTTTTTTTCTCTGTTTCCACTTGGAATTGTTCATAAATCTTTGTTTTTCTTCTAATTCCATCGGAAACAGCAAATAAATTTAAATATATTTACACTTTCTAAATGGAAAGAAGAAATTTATTTTTGTTTATTTGCACTTCCCGATGGAAAGAGAGAATATATCTTATTTATTAACGCTTCCTTGTCGTCTTGAGAATATTTCTTTTTCTTTATTTTCCGATGGATTGAGCTACTTTCTCATAAAAAGATCTTCTCTTTCCATTCGCAGGTAAATGATAGAGTCGCTTTTCGGTTACTTTCTTATTCCGAATTGGCGCAGATTAATAACAGGAATCTCTGATTCTCGTAGATTCCTCTTTCCTTTCATAGGTTTTTAGAAACTATTTGTGTTAGATGAGAGGTATAGGACTTCTTCACGAGAAGTCCTATACTTGTGGGGCAGAAGTATAGGACTTATCATCAAGCGAGTTATATATAGTTATGCATAAATCTAAGGCTATGGCTTATTCTAAGCTGAAGTAAATTAAGTTATTGACATAAATTTGTTTCGATCTAAATTAAGCTGTAGATGGTAGGGAATATTGTTGTTTGTGCCTCTCAAATAGAAGGCAGATGCAACTCAATTGTAATACTTCCTTCGAAGAATAGTGTTGTTTGTGCCTCTCAAATAGAAGGCAGATGCAACAGAAAAGGAGGGTATTTAAGAGGTTTTATTGTTGTTTGTGCCTCTCAAATAGAAGGCAGATGCAACGAGGTCACGGCGATTTTTATACGTCTCACGGTTGTTTGTGCCTCTCAAATAGAAGGCAGATGCAACTAAATCTTGTATATGGAGTGCATTGTTTTAGTTGTTTGTGCCTCTCAAATAGAAGGCAGATGCAACATTTATTAACATCAAATATACATATATTAAGTTGTTTGTGCCTCTCAAATAGAAGGCAGATGCAACTGTGAAAGCCGTTAGACCGATGTCTACTAGTTGTTTGTGCCTCTCAAATAGAAGGCAGATGCAACCTTTCTTCAAAATCCATACCGGAACTTTGCGTTGTTTGTGCCTCTCAAATAGAAGGCAGATGCAACCGTGTGCACAAACAGATTGTTGTTGAACACGTTGTTTGTGCCTCTCAAATAGAAGGCAGATGCAACTGCATCATTTTTTTCTATTTTTTTTTTATGTTGTTTGTGCCTCTCAAATAGAAGGCAGATGCAACAGGCGGTATGAAAATCGAAAATCATATGGGTTGTTTGTGCCTCTCAAATAGAAGGCAGATGCAACGATATCGAGCGGCTTATGTCTAGTACGATTGTTGTTTGTGCCTCTCAAATAGAAGGCAGATGCAACAAAGGGGTTAACATCACTGACTGACATCATGTTGTTTGTGCCTCTCAAATAGAAGGCAGATGCAACTGACTTAATATTCTCAATCATCTTTTTTATGTTGTTTGTGCCTCTCAAATAGAAGGCAGATGCAACTAGATTTAATGATTCCGTTGCTCCTTGTTAGTTGTTTGTGCCTCTCAAATAGAAGGCAGATGCAACAAGGAAGATTTTTTATATCAGGATTATTCGGTTGTTTGTGCCTCTCAAATAGAAGGCAGATGCAACGCTATATTGTATAATCAATAGAGAGAAAGAGTTGTTTGTGCCTCTCAAATAGAAGGCAGATGCAACCCAAATGACTTAAATGCCTGATTCTAATATGCTTTGTCCCTTTCTTTTTCAATATAAATTCTTTTCTTTCAGATTATTTGAAATGTAAATCCCGTTGCTGTAAATTGATAGCTTCTCTGATTTTTATTGAGAGGTTTTGATGGATTTCTATCATTCTCTTTGCAAGTTTCAGGTTCTTTATTATTATCTTATCTTTGGGATTGTCCTTTTCGGTAAGCAACAGCCCATAGACGAGACTTCTATATTCAAATATCAGCGACATTACCTCTTTTGATAGAAATATGCCATTGCCTTTGTTGTATATCTCTTCGGTTAGCTCTTTTATAAACTTACGTATATTGGCTTGTCTGAAATAATAAACATTCTCTCCGCCGCCCTTAGGCTGCTCCCACACCAATATGCAGTCGTCGTTTTCTGTATCTGTAATAAATCTAAGCAATTTATAAATGCTTTGGTGTGCCTTCAATATAGCTTCATACTTTGCACATTCAATACTTTCAAAACTCTCTTTATGTAGTTTCTTGATAGCATAGCGATATGTTAGGTAGGCTGCAATAACGATTGGTACTAAACTGCTCAAGGTACTAAACAAGGCAGTAGCCACCTCTTTTGAAATTAATGTACAGTCCATAATCTTATTTTTTAGTTTCTGATTTCTTTTTCTATTTCTATTATTCTTTCTATTGTTTCTTTAATTTTATCTTTCAGTTGCTTGGCAATACCAAGTCCCTCCTTTTCAGGAATATCAGAAGAAAGGCTGAGCAGCTTCATACCTTTGAAGACCTCGCTATTGTACATCGGATATTGATTGTGCGAAAAGGCATTCCGTACGGCAACAAGGAGGTCTACGTCGTTCTGAAGCCTTGCTTTGTTTGCCTCGCCTTTGCCTTTCAGCCAACTTTTTAGCATATCACTGAATTTGTTGGTTGGCAAGTTCTCGTCGTTGTCTATTAGCGTTTTTTCTAATGCCAACATATCTTTGATAATATCTATTCTTGCTTTTTGATAGGCTCCAAGTTCATATTCTACACGCAATTTGCTGATAGGCTTACTCTTCGATTCTGCTTCAGAAGAAGTTTTAACGAACGAGAATAGACCATTGAGCCTGCGGTCTTTTACCAAAGCCTTGAAGTTTCCTTGTTTTAAGAGCTTGGTTCCAGTTTCTTCGATGTAAATGGTATGCAAAGGTTTGTCCTTTACTATATTGAAGGATTTGTCAATTTCATACACCGTAACAGGTAGCTGCATCGGCATTATTCTGTTCAGAATATTGTTCTTTTCTTGTTTTGCTGTGTCTGTGTCGATATCCTTTAAGCGAAGCTTTTTCAGTTCTTCGACGTTCAGTCCCTCCACTTTCAGCTTATCAATCAGTTCCGTACACAACAGCCACGTTACGATGTCTTGGTTTCGCACCAGTCGTAGTTCCCGCTCAAACTTATTCCAAGATTGAAATTCAAGATAAGAACGGTGTTCTTCTTTTTCCTTGTCTGTCATCTTCTTGGACTTTTCTTTGGCTTTATAATCCTTGAACTTGTCTTTCTTTTTATCCCACAGTTTTCTACGTTCCTCACAATGTAAGAAATTCTTTTCTTCGGGTTTGTGTATATTACCCACGTTGTAAGGGAAGCTGTAAAATGGCTGTACGCAGTTGTTAATTTCTTTTTGGGCATCTTCTTTAAAATATTCTTCTTTGAAGAACAAGGGAATTACCTTTGCAACCAAACCAACTCTGTCGAGGGCTTCAACTTTCTTGTATTCCTCCGAATCGTTCTGATGTCTTTTAAACCATTCTTTTATAGGTTCTGTAAAGATACCACGTGGCAGATTAAATCCGTTTTTCCACCCTTGCACCAATGTTTTGCGGTTGGTCTTTGGCTCTTTAAGCATAAGGAAGTATTGGTTCTTCTTCCAATCTTCAGGCTTTAATTTATTCAGAAATTCTATCTTTGCTTTCAAATAGTTGCGATAGAAAGACAAGATGTTGTAACATTCTTCCCACTTGGTATCTTCCAAGAATGGGTGGGGATTGCTACTCTTTATGAGATTAACTTGTATGAAGTAACGAGTAGGTTTTTCTTCCTTGTTGTAAAGCGCAAGCGAGCGTTGCAGCATCTGATATTCTGTGCTGTTGGCTTTACTGTTGTTCTGTGGTTTGCCCTCATTGTCTTTTTGAACAGGCTGGAAACGCATCATATCGTTTACCAACCAGCTTGCAATCTCGCCAGATTTCAGTGTGCTGTTGCATCTTTTACCGTTTCGTATCTTTCCCTTTAGCTTTTTATCAAGAGTTTTAAGACGATTTTCTGTGGCAAGTATCATCTTCTCTTGTTTGGTTTCAGCCTTTTTTGCCATATCTTTATGCTCGTCTTTCAATATGGCAATCATCTGTTTGGGCAGATGTCCTATTTCAATATCTTTGTCCTTACAGTGTTCTTCTAATTCTTCTATGCTGTTTATCTCACCATTGGCAAAAGCATCGTAAAGGGCATATATGTCTTTTATTTTATTCTCAATGATTTCTTCTATCTTATGTTTTTCTTGTTTATTGTTTTTATTTCCTTTCTTCTTTGTTCCTACTTCATTATCCTCTTTGTCATTATCAGTATTTTCCATCTTTAACAACAGATAGTAGAACATCATCGGTAATAGTTCATGTACGCTCAAGAAAGCCTCTGCTTGATATGGTTTATCAAGATTATACTTGCTTTTTTCATTCTTCTCGCCATTTGTTTTGAGTGATGGCCAAATATTATTGTTATCATTTCTAAACCTAATACCTATCTTTTGGTTCTCCAAATGATAATGCGGTGTGGTTTCTGAGATATACTGTTCGTTTGAAGTTTCGTAAATATCTAAGTCCTTTACGAGTGCTTGCCACTCATTGGGTCGCTTCTGCTTGGCAAACTCTTGTATGCGTTCAAAACCATATAACTTGTGCGTAAGGTGGCGGTCTTCCTTATTATCACCGATTAGTTTCTTATAAATGGAGAAATGATAGGTGCCCAAGTCTATTTGGAAACGAAGATTTTTGAATATCTCGTTATAGTCGAAATAACGCAATGCAAAGTAAGGGAAACGGTCTTGGTGTCTTACCAATGTGTTTCTGAAAGGCTCTTGTTCGGCATCGTAGTCCTCGTCTATGGAATCGAAGGGAACTTTGAACTTTTCTCTGTATGCTCCTTGCAGGCGTTCATACAGCGATTTGGGGCAACGAATCAGCTCGTTGAGCATATCGAGCAATATCCAGTCTTGTGTTTGCGTGCTTTCCAATCGTATTTTTGGCAAGAGCATTCGGCTCCTGCAAAATACCTCGTGGGTCATTTTCTCTTTGTTCCCCCTATTGTCTTTGAAGCCTCTGAGTTTTTGCTGCATCCATATTGCATCTTTCTTTTCAAGGAATAAAGAAACAAAGAAGAGCAAACCGTTTTTGGTTATCTTTCCTTTGTTATCTTTATCTGTAAAAGAATAATTGAAATCTTCTTTTCTTTCAAGATGCTTGAAGTCTTTTTCAGGGTCTATATCTTTGTTATATTGGTAATCATTTATCACTAACTGAATATTCTCATCAAAGATATTATACATCTTTTCCAATAGTCCTTCCTCAAACTCTGGTTCTTTTGAAGATTCAGAATACTTATAATGAGAATAATAGTTTCTCGCTTCTTGCAGCTTCTCTAAAAATAGAAATAAACAATCCTTCAGACTTTTAAACGATTGGGCTTTGGCTTGTTTTTCTTCTTTTACTTCTTCCTTATCTTCTTTGTTATTGCTGTATATTGCAGCTTCCAAGAATGGGAAATGTTTTATCATCAGTTCTCTTAGTCGATCAGTCTTATTAAGGTCCCCATTAACTTTTGCCCAATGAGTTTTAATGGCCAATATGTCTTGGTCATTATCAATAATTATTTCTTGGTTTTTCTTGTTTTTTAGTTCCAGCGTTTTGTTTATATGGTTCACTGTAATATAGACATTGTGGCGTGCCAAATTAAGGAATGCCGCCCAAAAATGCTTATCGTTTAACGTGTAGCAAGCTGATTCTTCGAGTCTTTTATCGTTTTCCATTCTCACTAGTTATATAATATTAGTTTTGGCAAATATACGATTTTTCTTTCTATACTGCAATAAATTATATCTGTTTTTTCATTTCTTTTTTCTCGCCACAGAGATACAGGCCGATGAAAGTAAGGAGACCATTGAGTATTAGCAATTCATAGCCGAACTGATAGCCCGTGATGCAGCGTGTCAGCGCCTCAATGAGGAAACATAACACGGGCGATGCAATGGCGATGAAAGGTACAAGTCGGTCGTTAGTACTGTGCTTGGTCAGCAATCCGAAAGCGAAAAGTCCGAGGAGTGGGCCGTAAGTATAAGAACAGAGAATGTAAATGGCGTCAATGACACTTGTGGAATTGAGTATTCGGAAGAGTAAAATAAATACGACGAATAAAACCGAGATGAGCAGATGAGCTCGTTTACGCAGTTTTTCGTCATCTTCACGTTCGCAGATGTCTATGCAAAAGATCGTGGTCAGAGCTGTAAGTGCAGAGTCGGCACTGCTGAATGAGGCGGCAACGATACCGAGGGTGAATAAGATCAGTACCGTGTTCCCTAATTGCCCCGTGGCTGCAAACATCGGCAACAGTTCGTCACCGGAAGTTGGCAGTGGTGTTCCCGTACGCAGAGCCAACATCGACAACAGCACGCCTAATCCCAGAAACAGCAGGTTGACCGGAACGAAAGCGAACCCATAAGTGCACATATCTTTTTGTGCTTCGCGTAAAGTTTTGCAAGTGAGGTTTTTCTGCATCATATCTTGGTCAAGTCCTGTCATTACGATCACAATGAAAATACCGCTGAGAAACTGTTTCCAAAAGTTTTGTGTAGATACCCAATCGTTAAAAACGAAAATCTTGCTTCGACTGTCTGTATAGATGGCTTGCACTGTTTCTGGAATACTTAGATTCATCTCAGTTGTCACATTATATATGATAAGGATGAGTGAGACGAACATACACAAGGTTTGGAAAGAGTCGGTCCACACTAAGGTTTTGATTCCGCCGCGACGGGTGTAAAGCCATA
The DNA here is from genome assembly GCF_963541955.1 of Hoylesella pleuritidis. Lineage (NCBI taxonomy): Bacteria > Pseudomonadati > Bacteroidota > Bacteroidia > Bacteroidales > Prevotellaceae > Hoylesella > Hoylesella pleuritidis. Next base: position 43,015 of record NZ_CAUTUT010000008.1, read on the forward strand.
TCAGTGCTACCATTACTAAGACTGTCACTGCAAAAGGAATACCTGCGGCATCGAAGACAAAGCGTTGGAGGATGATACACATCACATAGAAGCGTACAGCGGCACCGGTCATCTTAGATAAGAGGAAAAATGAAGATCCGGTTTTGTGTGCCCGTCTCCCTAATCGGTTGTGGAGATAGGTGTAAATACTGGTCAGATTGAGTCGGTAATACACGGGAAGCAGCAAGAAAGCCACAGCAAAATAGCCGAAAATAAAACCGATGCAAGTCTGCATATAGGTCATATCGATTTTGTTGACCATACCCGGTACAGAAATGAAAGTCACACCCGAGATCGATGCACCTACCATTCCGAATGCTACCATATACCAAGGCGAACGACGATTACCCCGATAAAACGTTTTATTGTCAGCCTTTCGGGATGTCAATCTACTGAATAATAGCAACAAACAGAAGTAGGCCGTTACAGTTAATATTATCATCATATTGGGGACAAAGGTAATAAAAAAATACTAATTGGCGAGAGAATAATTGGACGAGTAAATGAGTGGATAGGTAAACGAGTTGACGAGGAAGCACGCGAATTAGTTCGTCTGTAATCATCTTCCTTGTCTCCTTAGTTGGTTTGATCTTCTTGTTCCTAAAGAATGCTGATTGTCGTCTCTAAGGGAAGGTAATTGTTGGTCCTGAGAGAATATTAGTTACTATTCTCTTTCTTTGGAGGGATCGTGGTAGGTTGTATAATGCGTACGTTCGGTGCCACGGTAGAGGAGGCTCAATGTTTACCCGTGCGGGCAAGGACATTATCACTACGTTAGTTCTGGATAAGAACATTGTCTGAAAAGTTGGTAATCTCACTTACTTTTTTGTATTTTTTATAGTTGAAAATCAATTAATTGCAAAATATATAAGCGATGATTACCATAGACAAAATTACAGAGATTTTCTGTATTATCGATGAATTTTGCAAGAATTTGGGTACAGACTTGAGTAAAAGCCTCCAGATACTTCTCCCCCTGACCAGGAGTATAGACACTTTTGTCATCGTAAGGGACGCATGTCCGAGAGTGAGATTAGGACTATTCTTCTGTGCTATCATTTTGGGCCTTTCCATAATTTCAAGCATTATTATCTGTTCTTTATCAGGGAGTGTTTGAGCGGTTATTTTCCCTCCGCCGTGTCCTACAATCGTTTCGTGGAGCTTCTGCCCCGCGTATTCTTCCAAATGGTGGCTTTTATGAGAATCTATTCCTTTTGTCGGTGTTCGGGAATCAGCTTTGTAGACAGCGCGATGATTCCCGTATGCCATAATGCAAGACGATATTTCAACAAGGTTTTTGACGGCTTTGTCAAGAGCGGGAAAGGCACGATGGGATGGTGCTATGGATTCAAGCTGCACTTACTCTGCAATGATACGGGAGACATCATAACCTTCTGTTTCACACCGGCTAACGTGAATGACAGGGATGAGCGTGTATGATTGGCTGTGAGAAGTCCCAGAGTAGTGGGGCAGTACTCTGGGACTTCTCAGGCAGAGGTTCCGGACTTCTCGTTTGACGGATAGGTATTTCGGATCCAGAATCTTCTAAAAACGCGAAACAGCAGATTATTTTACAATCTGCTGTTTCGCGTTATATCTAAGATCATATTTTAATATGAGTTCGATGCAAACTCTCTTCTAAACAAGGGTGAAAGTCGTAACGGAGTTACGGCAATCATAGCAACGGAGTTACGACCAATGCCGCAACGGGGTTACGACAAATGCAGCAACGGAACAGCGATAAACATTGCTCCTCAGATACCGCAAATACTGATATTCTTGAAATACGATGTCCCATCCGTTGATAAATTTATCGAACCCACGTTATATGTACTGTCTATTTCAGTGCGTTTAAGATCATCTCTTTCAATTCCGGATGTGTAGGTGCCGGAGCCGCAAAAGAAACCATACGTCCCTCTCGGTCGATAATCATAAATCGTGGGACGCCTGTTACGTGATAATCGGGTGCGAATCCTTTGGTCCAACTGTCGATAAAGATGAGGTTGCCTGATAGCTGGTGTTGCTGGATAAGTTTTTTCCATCGGTCTGTCTCTACCCATACGCCTATGCATACGCTTAGAAAAGTCAGGTCGGGGTGGGAAAGCTCTTGTTCCAACCGTTTAAAATGAGGTATCATTCGGATGCACGGTGCACACCAGGTTGCCCATACATCTACAACCACAACTTTGCCGTGCAGATCGCTTAAAGAGAGCGTGGAGCCGTCTGGCCGGACACCTTTGAAGTCGATGGCCGTCTGTCCTGGTTTTGACCACGCTAATTGTTCCTCAATCGGTTTTAAAGCATTCTGTAAAGCAGTTGACAAAGGCAGCTCTCCCAAAGACTGGCGTAATGCCGTATACTTTTCATAATAACGCAGTTGGCGTGCTATTTGATACAGATAGGCTTCACGTAATGGTTGATCTGATAAAAGCTCTGCTCTTTGCAGATAATTCTCTGGTTTGATGGCTTGTTTCTCTGCTTTATAGTCGATGTAAGAGGCGAGCATTTCAGGAGCATAAGGTAGTTGGAGAATGGCTGTCTTGCGGAATAATTGATCATAAGCTTGCAGATCGGCCTTACTGATGAAGTTTTCGTCTACATCCCCAATATGATTCTTTCGGTAGGCTAACATAAAGAAGGCCAGGTCGGCATCGATTTTCAAACTTAGTAGGTCGGCTTTTTGTCCCTTGCCTTTCAATAGTTGCTTCAAGCCGGAGGCCGTCTGTTTTAATGTCTTCATTTCTTGTGCAAACTTAGCAGGATCGACAGTCTTACCGCCCGGAATGTAATTGAAGAGATAAGCGTGCAGAAAGGTCTGAGCACTCTTGGTAGCCCAAGAGGCGAAGTTTTTTTCTTCTGCACTGAGTCCGCCCGTTACTTCAAGCCGCTCATTGCTGTATTTCACAGTCAACTGTTTGCCGTCTTTCAGGTAAATTCCGTGCTTCAGTCCCGACTCATTTGCAAGTACATAGAATCCATTATATGGCAAGGTCGGTTTCAGGACGAATCTCCCGTTTGCGTCGGCTTGGCCTGTTGCACATAGGCTGTCAAAGTTCTGGGTAATGGCATAAAGGCTGATTTTACTTCCTGATTCTGAGTCGATTGTACCTCGGATAATGACACTGGCAGAGGCTGACAAACAGAGGCTTAATGCCATTATTACTGTTGCTATTTTGTTCATAAAGCTTTAAAATAAAGTAGATGTATAAATACCACGGGGTGTCTGACTCATAAAGCAAGCACGTTTCACCTCGCCTTTTCCTTCTAATGTTTTAACGGCTGGCATTACTTTACCGGCATTTACAGGATGTAGGTAGAGCTTATAACGACCGTTTTCCGAGGTTGCAATAGCCAAATAATCGAACCAAGAACTGTCGAGCCCATAAGGAGAGTATTTCAGAAATTCCATATAAGTGATTTTCTCGCCGGCCGTCCAGCTTATACCTTGTTCCGATTCGGTCATATTGTCGAGATTGCAGGTATAAAGTCGGTTGTCCTTGGCATAATAGATAATCCGGTTGTTTTGGTTCAATGTCCTGTGTTGAGCTTGTAAAACACTCAATGTTCTGTTTAGTTCTTCTATTTTCTTAATAGGGTTTGAATCCATATTATTAGGTTGCCCGTTGAGGGTAAGCAGATAATATTTATCTTCTTTCTTCTTTTTCATAATGGCTAATGCAACGTCTCCTTGGGTATAGGCCGAAGTAGTGAGACCACCCATAAAGAGCAGATCCATATCCATATTTTTAGGAGAAGGAACTCCGTCGGTAAAGTAGTCGATATTTGTCGACGAACGGCTCACACTGCAAAAAGAACTGTTCTTTTCGTTAAACAGCAAGGGTAATGATCTGCCTGAATGTTGAATGGGAGAAATACGATAGTCTCCCAAAGTTTTGATGATAAATTGTTTATAAATGTCATAGCGGGAGTTGAAAAGCGTGTAGATATGATCGCCCGCATAAACGTGTACATCCGATGGACCGGCAAACATACTGTGTACTTCTCTCCGTGTAGGCTTGTCGATGAAAAGAGCGTCATAACCTCGAATGATTTTGCCCGTAAAATAATCGAGAGCAGCCAAGTCGTTACGGCTTGCTATAAATACGGCATTGACTCTTTTGTCTTTCTGTGTTGACTCGTCGAAGTCCCAATAGCAAAAGGTAAAGTACAGATTTTGTGCGAGACCTTGTAAATGGTGTCCATTGGCCGTGTGTATGATGTCTGTTTTTGTCTTCTCGTCCGAGAAGAAATCAATATCTGTGCTGTCGTTTTCACTTTTTAGTACCCACCAGCCAGTATTCATGTCTGTGGTTACGTGCAGGTCATATTCCTCATAGGCGAATACCCCGGTAGCCCTGTCTTTGGCACATAAACGCAATTTGTAGCTGCCCACATTCAAGTTGACGGCATAGTCTAATTCTTGTTTGTGTGAAATTGTATCTAATTGTTCACCCCAAGAAGCCGAAGCTGGGATTATGGCCCAGAAGCAGTCATACTGTCGGCCTTCGGGATAAATCTTCGGACTTATTTGCAATTTGTCTCCCGTCGGACTTACTGTATAAGCATTTTTTACCCCTTCTATATGAATGTTGAGAGGATCTTTGTAATTATAGTTGCCATTATCCGAAAAGCAACTGTTCAGCAAGAAAGCTGTTATAAGCCCTAAAAAAATATTGATATGTTTCATCTGTTTCTATGTTTTTGAATGATAAGTCTTGTGTTCTGCTTGCCTCGACTTAAAAGGCATTGGGAACGATGGCTATATTCCTGTCGGGAATGTTACGAGTGGACTGTTTGGATTGGATGGGTCTTCTCGCATTGGTGCCAAGCCCGAAGTGATATTAGCAGGATTGTTGTTGAATAACTCCAAAGCCTCGATGAATTTCCCTCGCCAATAGATAGCAAATGACTTAGATTTATTGACTTGTGCAACCCACATATCATCTACTTTATTGCCTACAACTAGCAGCATTAGTTTATGCTTAGGTGTACTGTAATTGCCTAAATAAGCTTTTGTCGTATAGTTCCAGTTGGATGGCATCTCTAACTTATCTGAGATAATGATCGTCCGTTCCAACAATCGTCTTTCACCGATACCGAAGTTCTCATTTTCTTTTATTCTTAGGCGTAATCTGACGTTGTTCTTTTTTAAGGATGCATCGCGTAAAACAACAATACCGATGCTATCTTTTACCCGACCTGCTTTGACGGTCAAGAGTGGCTTAATCGACTCATCGTTGAAGGCAATGTAATGCTTGCCGGCTACAGCTTTATCTGTTCGTTCTACGACAGTCGAATCTTTCACTTTACCTATATTGTCGTATGTATAGGTTACTTTGTATTCGCTTATTTGTTCGAGCATAATATGCCGATCAATATTGGATGAGCCTCCGATGACTCTGATGGGTATGAACACCGTATCACGTACTCTCGTATCGCTTCCCCAAACAAATGAATGTGAGTAGTCAGCAGGTGCTTTTTTGTCTTCGCTTACCAATTCTACCCGTGCCTTGTCGTGATAAATCAATTTCTCGTCTTCCTTACAACCTGCTATAAACAGGGAAAGCAATAAGACTATATATAATATCTTTTTCATATTCAATCACTTTTTAGTTTGCATAAACAGCCTCTTTAAGCGGGAGGGGCACAACATAAGTTTCTACCGATCCGGGTACAGCAGCCCAATAAATGTCTTTTACGGCTAATCGCTTGTAAGCATAGAAAGTTTGGCCTTCACCATAGAACTCTTTATTATATTCTTGAATAAGTACTTTGGTCCGCTGTTCTTCGTCGGTTATATTTGCCGGCGTTATATCGCGAGCAGCACACAAGGTTGCATAATATGAGTTGGCATCGGTTAGTGAGCTGCATTCCAATGCAATGAGATACATTTCAGCCAATCTGATGATAGGTATCACATTTTTGGAGAGAGGGGGCATCTTTTCTGTCTGGACATATTTTTGGAAATAGAAAGATTTTCGATAGTCTGCGGTTACTTCTTCCCACATATTCACGAAACGGATATCAGAAGTTCCTGTCTCATAGAGTCGGGATGTTAGCTCGGTTTTTGACTTCTGATAACTTCGGCCTGATCCCAAAGTAGCAGACAAATTATTTACTTTTAAATCAAAGATATGTTCTGTTGATAAGGTCTTATTGCCACGTGAACAATCATCGCGTGTACCAAGTCGAAACGTTTTATCCCCTCCTGGTGTTGTAGCATCGATTACGAGCTTCGCATATTCTAATGCTTTTTCTTTATTACCGATCCATAAATAAATACGTGCTTTCAGGGCACATACAGCATAATAATTCATACGCATCTGGCGATATCCGAAAAAGTTATCTGCTTGCGCCGATGTTTGGTTGAGTGCCTCGATAGATTTAGATTTGATAGGATCTATTCTTGTCAAACAGGCTTCTGCATTATCGAGATCTTTCAGAAGTTGTGAAGTAAACTCTGTATAGGTGATGAAAGCATTGGGCTTATTTGAGACTACGGTAACATAAGGGAGTATTTTGGATGCTGGTACATTATTGGGCATTGGACCGAAAAGGCGCAAGATATCAAAATGACAGAAAGCACGCAAGGCTAATGCTTCACCTTTTAATAAGTTGTAATTGCTGTTATCGAGTATTTTTCTGTTACTTTCGATACCGTCCAACAATCCATTAACATCGGCCACAACTTTGAAGAGATTATTATAGATGTTCTCCATTGTTGTTTCTACTGTATTTGCCTTATAATCATATTTGTTCAGATATTCTCCGATAGAACCTGATGTATAAGTCCAGTGTTGAGCTAAATTTTCTATGCTTCCACACACCATTTCTTGTCCATAGAGGTTGGTCTGTTTCATTCGGATATAGGCTCCTATGAGTACACTACGACAACCGTCTAAGGTTGAGAACATCTCTCTTTTTTCTTTTTCAGTAGAAGGGAGTACATCGAGAAATTTATCGCAAGCCGTTGTTACGCTTAGCGTGAGTAAAGAAGCAATTAGGATATTGTAATATTTCATTGTTCTTGGATTTTAATAATTAGAAACCGACGGATAAGGTAAATGAAAAGCGACGAGAGTAAGGATAAGAGAGTCCTCGCTCTTGCTTTACACTTGATAAATAAAATAAATCGCTCAAGTCGCTGCTTAGTGTGAGCACCTGAACCCCTATATTGCGTTTGAGCCATAGATTGTTGCCGAACATATAGCTCAAATGGATGTTTTGACAAGAAAGTGTACGTTCATCCTGAACGAATCTTGAAGTAGCATAGGTCGATGTTTCATTAGTCAGCCCTTTGAAGAATGTGTGATCATCTACTTTCTGCCAACGGTCATAGAAAACTCTTCTGTCTACATTATAACGCTTGTCTGCATTCTCAATACGAGTCGCGAGTGTTGAATTGTATATTTGGCCTCCAAAGCGATATCCGAAAGCTATATTAGCAGTAAAGTCTTTCCAGCGAATCATACTGCTTAATGTTCCACGGTATTTTGGCCGATTTACACCGCAAGCTACTCTGTCATTGGCGTCCCATGTGTAAGTAATTTCACCATTCTTTTTCCGGAAGATTTCATAACCATTGCTGGGATCAATTCCTAATGAAGGTACTGCGTATATGGTATATTGAGATTCTCCTTCGCGGATCACTCTATTAGGAGTTGTACCTCGTGAGAGCAGTCGCTTGGCGTATTCATCTTTCATCGCCTGAGAGAGTTTTACAACTTTGTCTTTATCGTGAACGATAGATCCGGTCACAGACCAAACCAATCTATGGCTTGTATTACGGAGTAGAAAGGCAGTGGCTTTGAGTTCAAATCCTCGATTTTCCACCTTTCCTATATTTTCTACATACGAGGTAAAACCGTTTGATAAAGGCAAGTTGAGGGAAGACAATAAATTGGAAGTCTTGTCAAGATAGATATCAGCAATAATATTCAATCTGTTCTCGAATAGGTTGAGTTCTACACCAGCATTCCATTTATCTGTTTTCTGCCATTCCAAATTAGGGTTCTCCAATGCTTTCTGATAGGCTCCCGTCCATTGATTATAGCGATCATTTAGGTAATAAGTATAAGTGGCGACAGCTTGATAAGCACTGAATTTTTGTGACCCTGTTTGTCCGAAAGAAGCTCTGAGTTTAAGTTTATTGATGAAGCTTGCATCCTTCATAAAGCTTTCATTGTGTATATTCCAACCGATACCGACTGAATAGAACGGAGCAAATCTACGGTTTTTGCCGAATTGTGACGATCCGTCTATACGGTAAGCCAGATCGGTGTAATATCGATTATCATAAGAATAGTTCGTATTCATTACTAATCCTACGGCCCTGGTACGTGCTTCTCCACCCGAAGGCTTACCACCCTTTTGATATTGTAGGGCATTAGAAGGGAAATCGAGCTTCTCGTCAGTAAAGCCTTCAAAGACAAAATTATAATTGCGGGAAAAATTAGAGGTCACATTCCAGTTAGCGGCTGCATAAAGCAAATGCTTTTCAGAAAACAGTTTAGAATAGCTCATTGTGAGTGCCATTTCATAATTGGTAAGTTTCCCGGTTCCATAGTTATATCTACCTTTGCGTAAACTTCCTTCTTCTGTTTGGTACTCGTCGGCTTCAAACATTGTGTGTTTGGCTGGTTTGTAGATATCGCTTTCACTGTTTCTCCAAGTGAATCCCACACGACCTCTTGTAATAAAGCCTTCAAATGGACGCCATTCTATGGAAAAATTATTTGTGATGTCGGTATATTGCTGACTATTTTTCTGATTGAGCGTAGCATTATAAAGTGGATTGGCAGGTAGATTGCTGAAACCGCCATAGAAATCGATATCGGTGTCAAACATCTTAACAGGGTTTCCCTTGTCGTCATAGGGGCGCCAATAAGGATTCAGTCGTGTATAGTCTGAGAATGATCCGTATGGAGATTCGTTTGATTGAGTATGTCCGATGTTGAGGTCATTAGTAAAAATGAGTCCGTGATGTCGATAAGATAGTGTAATACCTCCATTGAAACTATCACGGTTAGAACCTTTCATAACACCGGCAACACTGTTATATTGCAGAGAGGCCGAGTAGCGGAAACTCTCATCGCCTCCTTCAATTCTAATGTTATGTCGGTGTCCGGTACCGGTGCGGAGGGGTTTTGCCATCCAGTCGGTATTAATGCCTCGTGCGACATCTTCTAATATACTTGCATACTTCTTTTTCAGTTTAAAGTCGCGTGTTGGATCGTTGCTGTCATAATAACCGGCACGACGTTCCAGTTCGAGTTTGTCGGCAGCATTGAGCAAATGATAGTCGGTCAGATCCGGTGCCTCGATATTCAGACTTCCTGTATAGGTAAATTGTAATCGGCCCGACTTAGGTGTCTTACGTTTGATAACAATTACACCATTAGCACCGCGTGAGCCATAGATTGCGGTAGCAGAACCGTCCTTGAGCAGGGTGATTGATTCTACCTCATCTTCGTTCAGGTCCATCATACGAGTTAGACTAATTTCAAACCCGTCCATAATAATAAGAGGTGTATTGAGATCGGTTTTTGTATTATCCTGTAAATCGGTTATAGTTGGTAAATTAGCGGTACCACGAATTTGTATGTCCGGCAGATGGTTCGGGTCTGAACCGTATTGATTGTTCACCAACATATTGAATGAAGGATCAATGTTAGCGATAGAAGTAAGCAAGTTTTTATTGCCGAATTCTTTTAGCTCTTTGTTGCTGATAGTCGTCACTGAACCGGTAAAGGCCTCCTTATTCTTTTGGAAGATACCGGTTACCACTACATCTTTCAGTGTATTGTTCGACTCCATAGATAGATTACGTACAACATCACTTGTTCCCGGTTCGATGGTAATATTGACTGATTTCATACCGACATAGGAAAAACGGATCGTGGTACGTCCTGTCGGTATCTTTATTTGATACATACCATCTATATTTGTCACGCAACTCACTTTACCATCACCTCCATATACGGTTACGCCGATCAGGATATCACCGTGATCATCCTTAACCTGTCCTTTAACCGTTCGTTTACCTCCCGATTGTTGCTGACCTGTCTTTGGTGCGGTTTCGAGAGTTTGTGCGTAAGTTGATGGCTGTGAAAACGTTGTCCATAGAGCCAGCATCAAGAGCATCATTACTCGCCAAGATTGTTTGCTTCCTTTCATAAATGGTTTACTATTAATGTTATTTACTTCTGTGGTTATTATTTTTAAGGAATATATGGTTTCCTTTGAGGTATATAGATTCGATTTGGGGACAAAGATAATAAAATATTTATGAACGAAAAGGAGGTTATGAAGAAAAATATATAAAATGCAGATAAATGTATATAATCAGAAAATAGAATCGGTGGTGGTAAAATGTCTTTGATATACTTTGTAAGAAGAGTTTCTTTGTCTCATACTCATTGATAGGGGAGTATAACTTAGGCTGTTTTTGTTCCCTTTTTATAGAATTATTCGTTTTAAATTGAAAAGAAAATATCCATATTCAATAGTTGTGTGGGAACACAGGAATTTTTTTCAGAAAAAAGTAGTTAAAAGGTTTGGCGGTTAAGAAAAATCTTTTAACTTTGCAAATGTTATCCTGAAAACAATCTTTTTACCTTAAAGGGAACTAATACCTATTGAAGATTTGGAGCGGTTACCTGTGAAGGTCATCGCTTCTTTTTTATATAAGACCGTTAATCTCTCTTAAAAGCAAGAAAACATTCCTCTCGTATATTTCAGTCTCTCACTTTTTATTATTACTTTTGCATCCGATTTAGTCCGTATAGGCTTGAGGAAGTATCGATACGAGATCGATCGCCTTGCGGAGAAACCGTTTAATCAAATAAAATGTACGCAATTGTAGAAATTAACGGTCAGCAGTTTAAGGTGGAACAAGGTAAGAAACTTTTTGTTCATCACATCAAAGATGTTGAAGCCGGTAAGACTGTTGAGTTTGACAAGGTGCTTCTTGTAGACAAAGAAGGAGCAATCACTGTCGGAGCGCCTACTGTCGATGGTGCAAAAGTAGTTGTAGAAGTTGTGAATCCGCTTGTAAAGGGTGACAAAGTTATCGTTTTCAAGATGAAACGTAGGAAGGATTCCCGTAAGAAGAACGGGCATCGTGCGCAGTTCACAGAGGTTGAAGTTAAACAAGTAATCGCTTAAAAGGAGGAAATTCAGAATGGCACATAAAAAAGGTGTTGGTAGTTCTAAGAACGGCCGTGAATCAGCTTCACAAAGATTAGGCGTTAAAATTTGGGGTGGACAGAAAGTGATCGCTGGTAACATTATTGTTCGTCAGCGTGGAACTAAACACAATCCCGGAAAGAATGTAGGTATAGGAAAAGATGATACGCTTTATGCGCTGGCTGACGGTGTGGTTAATTTCCATAGAGGTCGTCACGATAAGAGTGTTGTATCTGTTATACCTGAAGCCGAAGCTTAATCAGTAAGTAACAACTTATTCCAAACAAACAATAGTGTGCCGGTTCTTTGATAAGAGCCGGCACTTCTATTTTCATACTTGAATAAACAAGCCTTTTCACGGGTTAGATGAGAGGTCGGGGCTTATTCTTGTACTTCCAGAAGTTTTTATTTATATTCGTAAGCAATTTAATATCAAATGCAAACGAATATGAAAACTTTTATACTTTATGTTACCTTGTCCACAAATCCTATACCTGTGGGCAAGAGGTATACGACTTGTGCCCGACTACTCCTATACTTCTCATTTGAAAGGATAATCGCTGGAGTTTTTTCTGATTGTCGATGATATAGGAATATATCATTGATTCATAACTGTTGTCGCAATTTTTCTGATAAATTTTAATATGGGTTCGATGAATTTACCAATGTATGGGCCATCGTATTTCAAGATACCGTAACTCAGTTACTACATTGGTCGTAACAACTTCGTTGCTGTGATTGTCGCAACGGAGTTGCGACTTTGGGCGTTTAAGAAAAGAGTTTGTATTGAATCCACGTTAAAATAAATCTTAGATGTAACACGAGTTCGAGATAAACTTGTATTCTGCGAGTGAGGAAGAGGCGTAATAGGAAGGCTCAGATGGTATCTTCTTACCCTACTTGTGAGGTAAGACGGACAATGTGTCGTCTAAGAAACTGCTTATCCCGAGCTTGTGTATTTTTAATGTTTGGGTTTTCGTCCAGCTTTTCTTGGTGCTTTTCGCTTACCATTTGACGGTTTATGTCGGGAAGAATGCGAGTGATGCGAAATGGCATTATAATCGGGACCTTTGCCTAAATGGAGTGGGAGAGGGCATTTCTCGATAGTTTTGTTTAAGAACTTTTCAATCTGGCGGAAGTAGAAAAAGTCGGCTTCACAGATCAGTGTGATAGCTTCGCCATCGCGATCGGCACGGGCCGTACGGCCGATTCGATGCACATAATCTTCCACGTCGTGAGGTACGTCATAGTTGACGACCATCGAAATGTCGTCGATGTCGATGCCGCGCGAGAGAATGTCAGTAGCAACGAGTACATCGATTTGTCCGCTTTTGAAACGGAACATCATCTCGTCGCGCTCTGCCTGGGTGAGGTCGGAGTGCATCTCTCCACTGTTGATTTTCAATCGGATGAGGGCGCGGCTAATTTCTTTCACCTTTTGTTTTTTTCCGCAAAAGATGATGACACGCTTGAGATCATTGTTTTGGAAAATGGATTCGATGATACTGAGTTTCTGCGGTTCGTGACACACATAAGCATTCTGTTTGATTTTCTCGGCGGGTCGGCTTACTGCGAGTTTAATTTCGATGGGATTTTTGAGTAGTGTTTTAGCTAATTGCTCGATGCGTGTGGGCATCGTGGCCGAGAACATAATCGTTTGGCAGGTCTTGGGGAGCTGTTTTGCGATGGTGAGTATATCTTCTGAGAAACCCATATCGAGCATTCTGTCGGCTTCGTCGAGGATGAAGAAAGAAACCTTACTCATATCTACATTACCCAGACTGAGGTGAGAGATGAAGCGGCCGGGCGTGGCAATTACCACGTCTGCACCTAATTTGAGCGATCGGATTTCCTGATCGTAGCGGTTGCCGTCGTTTCCACCGTAAACTGCTACACTGCTTACGCTGTTGAGGTAATATCCGAAGCCCTGCATTGCTTGGTCGATTTGCTGTGCTAACTCGCGCGTAGGCGACATTATAATGCAGTTGATGGCATCCTTAGGATAGCCTCCGTCGTCTAACTTCGAGAGGACCGGGAGCAGGTATGCGGCCGTTTTTCCTGTTCCTGTTTGTGCCACTCCCATCACGTCGCGCCCTTTGAGAATCTCGGGGATACATTTTTCCTGTACGGGTGTGCACACGTCGAAGCGCATATCATAGAGCGCATCTAATACATTATCGTTTAAATCTAATTCGTCGAAATACATTGTTCATTAATTTGGCGCATTGCGATAGCAGAAATATGCTACCACTGCGAAGATGATGTTGGGTATCCAAGCTGCCAGCATCGGGGGAAGATCGGCATTGATTGCAAAGGTTGAAGAGACCGTTTGCAGCATAATGTAGCCGAAACTTAGTGCGAGTCCGATGCCGAGATACAGCCCCATACCGCCTTTCCGTTTGCGGGACGAGAGAGAGAAGCCTATTGTCGTGAGGATGAACGAAGCGAAAGAGGCAGCTATTCGCTTGTGATATTCCACTTGGTATTGTACGACATTGCCGCTGCCTCGGTCTATTTGTTTGGAGATATAAGCCCGAAGCTCGGGGCTGGTAAAAGTTTCTTGCTGTCCTTTCGAGTAGACGAGGTCAGTGGGTTCCATCTGAATCAGCGTGTCTTTTTGTATTCCGCTGGTGATGACTTCGCGCAATCCTTTGAGACGTCTCACTTTCCAGTTGGTCATTTTCCAGTGATTCTTAGAGTCGGAGATCGTATCATATTGTATCTCCATTGCCGTGAGATGACTCACAAGCTTCTTGTTTTCAAATTTGTCGAGACAGAAGCCATAGCCTTTTTTCAGATTGTTGTCGTAGTGTTGGATGTAAGCGATGACCCCTGCACCTACTTGCAGCTGAACATTATCGGCAGAGGTGTTCTTTGTCTTATTCTTATAAATCGTCTCGAAATTCTGTCGGATAACTGTCCCGTGCGGTATAACGTAGGCGCTGAGAAAGAAAGACAGGATGGAGATAGCTACACAGGAGATCATATATGGGCGCATTAAACGTTTGAAAGAAACGCCTGCTGCCAGCATCGAAATGATTTCTGAGTTGCCTGCTAGTTTGGAAGTGAAAAAGATAACGGCAATAAATACGAAGAGCGGACTGAACAGATTGGCAAAATAAGGGATGAAGTTAAGATAGTAATCGAAGACGATTGCCCGCAACGGAGCGTGAGATTCGGAGAACTTAGCCAGGTTTTCGTTGATGTCAAACACGATGCTGATAGATATAATCAGCATAATGGAATAGATGTAAGTACCGATAAACTTCTTGATAATATACCAGTCGAGTATTTTGATGTACTTCAACGGATTGAAAGTCTGCATCCATTGCATCCGCTCCCAAAGCCATCTGAAAGCTCGTCTGAGTCTGCCCGTGTGCCGATAAACCCAGGTCAGAAATCTGTGCAGCCACACCGGATGTTGGTCTAACCATCTGGCAACCTTGTAACGACGGCGGTGTCGTTTGATCTGTTTATACGATTTGTTCATCTTTCCGTTCACTTACACCTTATATATTATGCCATTTTACACGCGCCGTCCGAGTTGATCGATAATCGATCGTTTCCAAATCACGAAGTCGCCTTGTTCTATATGTTGGCGCGCATCGGCCGCTAAGCGCAGGTAAAAAGCCAAATTATGGATACTGGCAATCTGCATCGCCAAGAGTTCTTGAGCCTTAAAGAGATGGTGGAGGTAGGCTTTCGTGTAGAGGCGGTCGGTCTCGCAGCCATCGGGATCAATCGGGGTGAAATCTGTTTCCCACTTCTTATTGCGCATATTCATCGTACCGTTGTAAGTGAAGAGCATCGCATTGCGACCGTTACGGGTAGGCATCACACAGTCGAACATATCTACGCCGCGCTCAATGGCTTCGAGAATGTTTTGCGGCGTACCTACACCCATCAGATAACGGGGCTTGTCTTTGGGCAGAATTTCGTTGACTATCTCGATCATCTCATACATCACCTCAGTGGGTTCGCCCACTGCCAGTCCACCGATTGCATTGCCTTCGGCTCCTTTGTCAGCTACGAATTTAGCGGCTTCTTGCCTTAAATCCTTGAACGTACATCCCTGAACGATAGGAAAAAGTGCCTGTTTGTAACCGTAAAGTGGTTCTGTTTCGTTGAAACGTCGGATGCATCTGTCTAACCAACGCTGCGTAAGTGCAAGACTCTTCTTGGCATATTGATAATCACTTTGCCCTGGCGGACACTCGTCAAGAGCCATCATAATGTCTGCTCCGATAACTCTTTCGGTATCCATCACGTTCTCGGGTGTAAAGAAATGTTTCGAACCGTCGATGTGCGAACGAAATTCGCAACCCTCTTCACGCAGCTTTCGGATGCCGGTCAGCGAGAAAACCTGGAAACCTCCCGAGTCGGTCAGCATCGGGTGGGCCCATCCATTAAACTTGTGTAGGCCTCCGGCGGCACGCAAAACATCGAGACCCGGCCTGAGATAGAGGTGATAAGTATTGCCAAGAATAATCTGTGCCTTGACCTGTTCTTCCAATTCGCGAAGATGAACGGCCTTGACACTTCCGCAAGTTCCCACCGGCATAAAGATCGGTGTCTTGATAATGCCGTGATCGGTTGTGATGAGGCCCGTCCTTGCTTCAGACGCATTATCCGTATGTTGTAACTCAAATGTCATCTATCCGACACTTTTAAGATTGTCTTTTTCTTTTTCAACAGTGAACGTTACGGGATGATCTACCAATTCATCAGTCAATGCAAAGTCCCAGACTTCCTGCACATTCTCTACGAAATGGAAGTTAACGTCTTTGAGATAGATAGCCGGAATCTCGTCGATATCTTTCTTGTTGTCCTTGCACATCACGATATCTGTGATTCCGGCGCGCTTTGCTGCGAGGATCTTCTCTTTGATTCCGCCCACGGGAAGAACCTTTCCTCGGAGCGTTATCTCGCCGGTCATTGCCGTGTTCTTGCGTACTTTGCGTTGCGTAAGGGCTGAAGCGATAGATGTTGCGATAGTAATGCCCGCCGAAGGACCGTCTTTCGGCGTAGCACCTTCGGGCACGTGGATGTGTATATGCCATTGTTCGAAGATGCGATAATCGACATCCAATTTGTCGATATGAGCCTTGACATACTCCAAAGCGATGATAGCACTCTCTTTCATCACGTCGCCCAAGTTACCCGTCAGCGTCAGTTTGCCGGCTCGTCCTTTGCTCAACGACGTCTCAATGAATAGAATTTCGCCGCCGACACTGGTCCACGCCAGTCCCGTAACAACTCCGGCATAAGCATTTCCTTGGTAAATGTCGCGATAGAAAGGCGGCTTACCTAAGAGGTCTTCAAGTTCACGCGGTGTTATTTTATAGTTTTCGAGCACACCGTCACGGGCTTTTATAAATGCCAACTTGCGCAAAGCCTTGTTGATTTGTTTCTCTAACTGTCGCACACCACTTTCTCTGGTGTATTGTTCGATTATCTTTTCTAATGCGGCTTTGTTGAGTGTGGGCTGCAACTTCTCCTTATCGAATCCCGTGTTGGCAAGTTCTCGTGGAACAAGATGCCGTTTAGCGATCTCCGTTTTCTCTTCTGTGATATATCCGCTCACTTCAATCACCTCCATTCTGTCGAGCAATGGACGCGGAATCGTGTTGAGATCGTTGGCCGTGGCAATGAACATAACCTTTGAAAGATCGTAATCTACATCCAAATAATTATCGTGAAATGCGTTGTTTTGTTCCGGATCGAGTACTTCCAGGAGTGCGGATGAGGGATCGCCATTGATAGTTTGCTGCGTTACTTTATCTATTTCGTCGAGGATGAAGACCGGATTCGATGAACCGGCTTTCTGTATGCTTTTGATGATTCGTCCCGGCATAGCGCCTACATAGGTGCGTCTGTGTCCGCGAATCTCCGATTCATCGTGCAAGCCTCCAAGTGAAACGCGCACATATTTACGCTTCATTGCCGCTGCGATGCTCTTACCCAGACTGGTCTTTCCTACTCCCGGGGGACCGTACAGACAGAGAATGGGCGATTTGAGATTGCCTCTGAGTTGCAGAACGGCCATATATTCGAGGATACGTTCTTTTACTTTCTCCATTCCGTAATGGTCTCTGTCGAGTATTTTCTGTGCTCTTTTGATGTTGAGATCATCCTTGGTGTATTCGTTCCAAGGCAGATTGACCATCGTTTGCAGGTAAGTCAGTTGCACGCTGTATTCCGGACTCTGCTGGTTCATCAGTTCCAGCTTGTCCAATTCCTTAGCAAACACTTTCTTCACATCATCCGACCAGTGTTTCTTTGCGGCCTGTTCTTCTAATTCCTGACGCTCGATAGATCCCTCGCCATTACCTAATTCTTCCTTGATATTTCTGATTTGCTGTTGCAGAAAGTATTCTCGTTGCTGCTCATCGATATCTTCGCGAGTCTTAGAACGTATGTTCATCTTCAGCTGAAGCAACTGAATCTCCTTGTTAAGTGCTTTCAACGTCTCGATAACTCGTGCTGTCATCGTGTCGGCTTTTAGCATATTGATTTTGTCACCGGTATTGAAAGGCAGATTAGAACAAATGAAATCTACGACGATTACATCGTTTCGGATATTGCCGATAGCGAATTGCGACTCGTCGGGAATCTCATCATTCTTCTTGATATACTCTGTCGTGGCCTGCCGAAGGTCGTCAACGGCAGTGTGAAACTCTTTGTCTTTGGCATCGGGTATTACTTCGTGGGCCGGTGTTGTAGTACCGACGAGATAGGGAGTATGCTGTTTAAGGCTCTCCAAACGGCATCTGCCTAATCCTTGGACAATAGCCGTGAGATTGTGACCGGGCCCCGGCAATTCAAGCACTCGAATCAGTTTGGCATATACGCCGATGTTATATAAATCTCGTTTTGTAGGCTCTTCGACGTCGGGATTCTTCTGACAGAATACCGCGAAAGTCATATCCGGATCCTTGGTCAGCTGATTAATCAGGTTGAGACTCGACGGACGCCCCACCGTTATGGGCAGTATCACACCCGGAAACAACACGAGGTTGCGAGTGGCCAATATGGGAATACCGCCGTTTACTTCTGTTTCAAAAAGACTTTTGATGTCGCCCTCATAATCGGCAATCATCTGAATGGATGTATTGGGTTTGTTACTCATTTGCTTTTGACAAAACTTTTTGGAGTGCAAAGTTACTGTTTTTAATCGAAAACAGGGCCGGGAGCCATCGATATTTTGATGATTTACATAATAAAAGGAGGCTTTCGGCGTTTCTTTTGGCAGTAAATAAAACAAGAATTGACTGTTAACGATGGCGGATTTTGCATTTAAGCAATTTGTAATTCACCAAGACCGGTGTGCAATGAAGGTCGGAACCGACGGCGTTTTGTTAGGTTCCTGGGCTGCGGGAGGTCGTAGAATCCTGGACATTGGTACCGGAACAGGACTCATTGCACTGATGATGGCACAACGATTTCCAGCTGCCTGTCTGACGGCCATTGACATCGAGCACGATGCTTGTGTGCAGGCGCGTTTGAATGTGATGTGCAGTGCCTTTACAGGTATTGATGTGCAGGAAGTGTCGTTGCAGGATTTTACCCGTCGATGGCGTGCTGACAGTAAAGCGAATGAACTGGCATTAAAGTATGACAGCATTGTAAGCAATCCGCCGTTTTTTGTCAATGCGCTGAAAAGCAATGATGAAAAGCGAACGATGGCACGGCATAACGACAGCCTCTCTTATCGTGATCTCTTTTGTTGTGCAGCCGAATTGTTAGCTGACGGAGGTGTATTCAGTGTCGTGATTCCCGTTGATTGTCTTGCATCTTTTATCTCTGAGAGTTATGTGTATGGCCTGTTCCTGCATCGGAAATATGCCGTTCGTACTGTTACTCACAAGCCGCCGAAACGCTATTTGCTGTCTTTTTCGAATCTACCGCCTGTCGCAGAGGATGTCCGAGAGGTGTATTTAATGGATGAAAAAGGTGAAAGGTCGGCGTGGTATGCCGAAATGACGCGAGCGTTTTATGTGAAATAGGGAGGGGGAAACGATAATTATCTACCGAACTCACCCTCAACCTCTCTCCGAAAGGAGAGGGAAAGGAGATATAATAGAGATTAATTATGTTTGGATAAGAGTTAAAATATGTGTATTCTCTGTCCCTTTGGAAAATGACGAGACGTAAATGGATTTCTTTCTTTACTTCATTGATTATCAGTTAAATATAAGCCGTGTTGTAATTGACGGTTGGTCGTCTTCTCATTAACGGTTAAACGCATTGCAATTAACCGTTAAATGCAGTGTGTTTAACCGTCAGTTGCAATGCGTTTAACCGTTAATTGGAAACGAATTCGTATCTTTTTGAGAATCAACGGAATGCGAAATCTCATACGGACGATATTTTGTCGTATCTCATTCCATTCGTTTCTATATATTGATTAAGAGTAGATGCAAATCTCTTTCTTTTCCTTTTAGGGAGGGGATTGAGGCTGAGACTCCTGTCTTTTTATATATTCAGTTTCCGTTGCAGCACCTTGCTGAGTGCCTGAATGTGTCTGCTCTGCTTGCTGATGTCTTCTCTTACAAGGTTGATTTCATTGAAAAGGTTGGCTGCGGCACTCTGAATCATATTGGGTTTACGCTGTTTTTTATTGGCATTTGGGTTTACGATAATCTTGATTCCTTGCTCTTCTAAGTGAACGTCGATGTCTTGGCCTGACATCACGGGGTCTCCGTCGTAATGGATAAAGCCCGGTTTGCTGCGGTGAATGTGCAGCTCTTTGCACCTGAAAGTCTTGATTTTAGAGTTCTTATTCAGTGTTTTGTTGAACATTTCGATGCTGATTTGCGGTGCTTCTAATATGTCGAAAGGCTCCATTATGACTACATCCATCAATCCGTCGTTCATCGATGCCTGTGGTGCAATATATGCATTATTGCCGTATTGGGATGCATTGGCACACGAGATGAGGAATGCTTTGTAGCGTTTCAGTCCTGTTTCGTCTTCTATCTCATAAGTCTCGGGTTTGTATTTTAGTCCTTCCCGTAAGATGTTTTCAACATAAGTGATGGGCCCCCGCTTGTTGCTTTCAGCAAATTTCATACTGACAAAGGCATCAAACCCCATTCCGCAGGTGCAGAAAAACGGATGTTCGTTGATGATTCCGTAGTCTAAGTCGTGTATTTCGCAGTTGTTGATCACCTCGATAGCCTTTCGCAGATTCATCGGCAACATCAAATGGCGGGCCAATCCGTTGCCCGATCCACACGGAATGATGCCCAGTGCCGTGTGAGAATGCACGATCGATCGCGCCAC
Source organism: Hoylesella pleuritidis (assembly GCF_963541955.1). Lineage (NCBI taxonomy): Bacteria > Pseudomonadati > Bacteroidota > Bacteroidia > Bacteroidales > Prevotellaceae > Hoylesella > Hoylesella pleuritidis. The sequence continues at coordinate 63,526 of NZ_CAUTUT010000008.1, forward strand.
TTCATTGACAGTGCCGTCTCCTCCGATAGCAACGACTACGTCGACGGCATCGTCTTTGGCTCGGGTTGCAATCTCTGCGGCGTGTCCTGCATACTCGGTCATCGCTATCTCATAGCTGAACTGCTCCTGATTCAGCGTTGAACTAATCAGTTCCGGTATCCCGGCCTTGTTCGTTGTGCCTGAGATCGGGTTCATAATGAATACGATTCTCTGTTTCATTGCTTTTTACCCATCTTGTGAAACATTTTGATTTCTCACTCTGCTACAAAGATACGAAATTCTCGTCGATGGTTATTTATCAGGTAATGAAAATTTCTTAAAAGTGTGATTTCTGATGAAAAAGATGTTTTATAACGCTTTTTTTTGTATCTTTGCAGCCTAATTGAACAAAGAAAATGTGATTTTTCACCTATTGATAATGGGACAATTACAAGACAGATACAAGAATTATCGGGAGCCTCAGAAGTTTATTGAGGCCGGAGTTTACCCTTATTTTCGTGCTATTACAAGCAAACAAGGAACCGAAGTAGAGATGGGCGGGCGCCGCGTATTGATGTTCGGGTCGAACGCTTACACCGGTTTGACAGGCGATGCAAGGGTTATCAAGGCGGCAAGAGAGGCCCTCGAAAAATATGGTTCGGGGTGTGCGGGCAGTCGATTTTTGAACGGAACGCTTGATATACACGTCCAATTGGAGAAAGAACTCGCTGAGTTTGAACATAAAGATGATTGTCTTTGCTTTTCAACGGGTTTCTCCGTGAATCAAGGAGTACTTGCAGTGGTTGTCGGACGAGGTGATTTCATCATCTGTGATGATAGAGATCATGCCAGTATTGTTGACGGACGACGTCTCTCTTTTGCAACGCAGCTCCATTATAAGCATAATGATATGGCCGACTTGGAGCGTGTTTTGCAGAAGCTCCCACGTGAAGCCGTCAAGCTGATTGTGGTCGATGGTGTCTTCTCTATGGAAGGAGACCTGGCCAAATTGCCTGAAATCATTGCGCTGAAACATAAATATAACTGTTCGGTTATGGTGGACGAAGCCCACGGTTTAGGTGTTTTCGGCAAACAGGGTAGGGGTGTTTGCGATCATTTCGGCCTTTTAGATGAGGTCGATTTGATTATGGGAACATTCTCAAAGAGCCTTGCTTCTATTGGCGGTTTCATCGCTTCGGACAAAGATACCATTAATTTCTTGCGCCATAATTGCCGTTCTTACATATTCAGTGCATCCGATACGCCGGCTGCAACGGCTGCTGCGATGGAGGCATTGCATATCTTGAAGGCAGAGCCTGAGCGCATTGAGAATCTTTGGAAAGTAACAAACTATGCGCTGAAACGCTTCCGTGAAGAGGGATTTGAAATCGGAGACACCGAGAGTCCTATCATTCCACTGTATGTTCGGGATATAGATAAAACGTTCTTGGTAACAAAGCAGGCTTTTGAAGCAGGTATATTCATTAATCCGGTGGTACCTCCCGCTTGCGCACCGCAAGACACTTTGGTTCGGCTTGCATTGATGGCGACACACACCGAAGCACAAGTGGAACGCGGCGTACAAGTTTTGAAGAAGATATTTGTAGAGCAAGGGCTGATTAAATGACCAAATATCAGACCGAAAGTTTGCAGAGTTCGGGAAAAGTGTGTATCTTTGCACACGCAAAATTATGGGTTAATTGCCGTGTGATTTAGTCCGATTTGCAATGCGGGGTGTAGCGCAGCCCGGTAGCGCTCCTGGTTTGGGACCAGGCGGTCGCAGGTTCGAATCCTGTCGCCCCGACATTAATTAGAGGAGACAACCAATTTGGTTGTCTCCTCTTTCGTTTGTATCGGGATATTCATTAACGGCTTTTGGCAAGTGGGGAAACCAAAAAGAGAATCGATTTTATAACCGATTCTCTTTTTAAGTGACTCCGAAGGGATTCAAACCCATAACCTTCTGATCCGTAGTCAGATGCTCTATTCAGTTGAGCTACGGAGCCAATCCATCTTGTTTAATTGCAAATCAAAGAGTGACTCCGATGGGATTCAAACCCGTAACCTTCTGATCCGTAGTCAGATGCTCTATTCAGTTGAGCTACGGAGCCTGCTTTTTACATTTGCGAATGCAAAGATACGACTTCTTTCCGATATCTCCAAATGTTTCGTTTTGTTTTTAATGAAAATCACGATAAAGGCGCCTTGCGGGCGCCTTTATCGTTTATCGGATCATATCTACTGATCGTTTGAGGAAGTTACTCAATGCTTCGCCTTTCAGCATACTGTTTTGCAGCAAGGCGAGATCAATCAACTGGTGAACGATATCGTTTCCTTTGGCATAGTCGGCAATGATTTTTTGCTGTTTGTCTTTCTGTTCTTGGATGGCTTTTTCTGTATTCTGTACATCGTCTTTTTCGGCCTGTGTCACCTCTTCGGGCTTCTTCTTGCTTTGTGCCTGACGAAGGGCTGCGAGCCGGGCTTGCTGTCCTTTGATATCGCTTTGAATGGGAGCGAGTTGCTCTCCCATTGCAGTCGTAGCGTCGCTAAGCACTTTTTTAATCAGTCCGTGGTCGCTGTTGAGCACCAATGTGTATGTATCCGGCAGCTGAGAATAGAATCCCATCCCGCTCTGGAACTTGCTGATATCTTTCATTCTGCGCATATACTCGCTTTGGGTGATGATGACCGGTTGAGCCGTTTCGCCCAAAGCCTGTACCTCTACATTGAATTCTGTCTTATCGATAGCGGGCATTTGCGTGCGGAATACTTGTGACAAGTTGTCACGTTGATCATCGTCGAGCTCGCTTTTCTTTGCATCTTCCTTAATGATTAAGCGATCGGCAACGTCGCTGTCCACACGAACGAAACGACTCTTTTCCAACTTTTGCTCGAGCATTGAGATGACAGGTACATCCAATTGGCCGTCTAACAGCAACACATTATAGCCTTTTGCCTTGGCTGCTTCAATATAAGCGTATTGCTCCTCGGTGTTATTGGCATATAGATAGACCAGAAAACCGTCCTTATCAGTTTGATTTTCTTTGATCAGCGTCTTGTATTCATCGAACGTAAAGAACTTACCGTCGGTGTCTTTCATCAACGCGAAGTCCTTAGCTCGATCGTAGAAGTCTTCTTGGGAGAGCATTCCGTAGTTGATAAAGAGCTTCAGATGATCCCACTTTTGCTCGTAATCTTTACGGTTTTCTTTGAAAATTGCCTGCAAACGATCGGCTACTTTCTTCGTGATATACGTTGAAATCTTTTTCACGTTGGCGTCGCTTTGCAGATAAGAACGGCTCACATTTAACGGAATATCAGGACTATCGATCACGCCGTGCAGCAGAGTGAGGAACTCAGGAACGATTCCTTCCACCTGATCTGTTACGAAAACCTGGTTGCAATAGAGCTGAATCTTGTTGCGTTGGAGATCTATATTCGATTGGATTCGCGGAAAATAGAGGATTCCGGTGAGGTTAAACGGATAGTCAACATTCAAATGTATCCAGAAAAGAGGCTCGTCCTGCATTGGATAAAGCGTTCTATAAAACTTCTGATAGTCCTCGTCTTTCAGTGTGCTCGGCGCTTTTGTCCACAGCGGTTCCACGTCATTGACGATGTTATCGGCCTCTGTTTCAACCTGTTTACCGTCTTTCCACTCGGTCTTTTTACCAAAGGCGATAGGCACGGGAAGGAATTTGCAGTACTTGTTAAGCAGTTCCTGTATCTTGTTTTGCTCCAAAAACTCTTTGCAGTCGTCATCGATGAAAAGCACGATGTCCGTTCCGCGGTCTGCCTTTTGTGCTTCGTCAATCTCGAATGACGGCGAACCGTCACAACTCCATTTAACAGCTTTTGCGCCATCTTGATAACTTCGAGTGACGATTTCAACCTTTTTGCTCACCATAAAGGCTGAGTAGAAACCCAATCCGAAATGACCGATGATGGCATTTGCATTATCTTTGTATTTATCTAAGAAATCATTGACACCTGAAAAGGCAATTTGATTGATGTATTTGTCTATCTCCTCTTCCGTCATTCCTATGCCTCGGTCGCTGATAGTCAATGTGCCCTTATCCTTATCAATGCTAATACGAACGGTCAGATCGCCCAATTCGCCTTTGAAGTCGCCTTTATCGGCAAGTGTTTTAACCTTTTGTGTGGCGTCGACTGCATTAGAAACCATCTCCCGGAGGAAGATTTCGTGGTCGGAATAGAGAAACTTTTTGATCACGGGGAATATATTCTCGGTCGTAACCCCGATATTACCTTTTTGCATTTTATGTTGTTATTATATTTTCGGGGAATATAAATGCAAATACCGTGCCAATCTGATTGCTCCGCGTTTAATGGTTAATTACGATACGTTTAACTGTTACTTTGTGCTGCAATTAACAGTTAATCACCCAGCGTTTAACCATTAGTTGTAAGGCAACTAACCATTAAATGCAGGCCGTTTAACCGTTAATCGCAGCGCATTTAATAGTTAAATGCGCTGCGATTAAGCATTAGTCGTAAAGTGTAGGAAATGAAACAGATTCGTAAGAAACTGTCTGCGAATCTGCGTTCAGTTGTTCTTGAAGGCTACAACGTGTTGCAATCGGTCGTCCATATAGAATGTTTGGGTGTGCTTTCGACCGTTATTTGTATAGTCTATGCGGATGAAAAGCAACTTCTTTGACCGCTTGACGCCTTCGTATCGAGCCCGGATGAACGGTGCATCTTTTCGAGATGCGGCGCGCATTGCATTGAGTGTACTGTCTGTTATATAATAGGTGGAATCCAATTTAGAGCAATTCTCAATGGAAAAATCCTTTTCAGCCAAGCTGCGGTCAAGAAAATTGCTTACCAATTGCTTAGCTTTGTACTGCTCGCCGCAGCTTGATAAGAAGACTGCGGCGAGCGAAGCGAATAGAATGTTGCGGATTTTTGTCATCCGAATTTTATTTGTTGGGAATGTGTTTCAGCATCTCCAAGAGATGATCCCACACCATTTGGACAGTCGGAATGAGTAAACGCTCGTCGGGTGTATGTACGTCTCGCAGCGTCGGACCGAACGAAACCATATCCAATTCTGGGTATTTCTCGGAGAAAAGACCGCATTCCAAGCCTGCGTGAATACCTCTAACAATAGGTTCTTTACCGAAAATCTTCTTGTAGGCGTCTACTGCCGCTTTGGTGAGTTGGCTGTTGGGATTCATCTTCCAAGCCGGATAACCATCGTTTTGAATGACTTCTGCGCCTGCCAACTGGAATACAGCTTTAATCGTATTGCATTGATTGTCGAGATTGCTCATCACATTGCTGCGTTGCGAAGCAAGTATTTCCATTTCTGTTTCACTGGTTTTCACCACGGCGATGTTGCTTGATGTCTCAACCATTCCACCCAAGGCTTCGTCCTGACAGATAGCAAAAATACCGTTGTCAACGGCTTGCAGGGCACGAACGATATTCTTTCCGGCTTCTGCTGAGATGACTTTCGCAGGCTCGGTGCTCTCCATTTTAAATGCCATCGACGTGTCGGTAACGTGAAATTCATCCTCAACGGCTGCCGTAAATACATTCCAATCGGCCCGCACTTGCTCTTTCACGGCATTGGGAACGGCAATAACGGCCCGCCCGTCACGCGGTATTGCGTTGTGTAGTTTTCCCGAATTGAAGCTCACTAAACGGCTGCCGTATTTCTCTTCCATATTATATACGAAACGCGACAGAATCTTGATGGCATTCGCGCGGCGCTTGTTGATGTCGTCACCGGAGTGTCCTCCCGTCAAGCCTTTGAGTGAAATCTCGACGAAGAAATAGTCTTTCGGAGCATCTTCGCGTGTAAATCGGAACGTGGCTACAGTGCTTCGACCGCCCGCGCAGGATACGAACATCTCGCCCTCGTCCTCTGAATCAAGATTGATCAGCATTGTGCCGCTCATAAATCCGGGTTTCATTGCCGAAGCACCGGTGAGCTGTGTCTCCTCGTCTACGGTGAAAACGCATTCCAGCGGACCGTGTTCGATGTCGTCGCTATCAAGAATAGCCAACTCAATGGCACATCCGATGCCGTCGTCTGCACCGAGAGTCGTACCCTTGGCTTTCAACCATTCGCCGTCGACATACGTCTGGATGGCATCCGTGTTGAAGTCGAACTCAACGTCGACCAGTTTGTCGCACACCATATCTTGGTGGCTTTGAAGAATCACGGTCTGCCTATTCTCATAGCCGGGAGTGGCCGGTTTCTTGATTAAAACATTGCCGATCTCGTCGACAATGGTCTCTAAACCGTGACTTTTACCGAACTCTTGTAAGTAAGCAGTCATCTTTTCCTCGTGCTTGGAAGGGCGAGGAATCTCGTTGATTTTGGCGAATTGCTCGAAAACTCGCGCCGGTTTCAAATTCATTTTATTCATTTATTTATGTTATTTTATTTTGGTTTATTGGCTAATTGTATTATCTTTGTACCCAAATAAAGTGTCAGAGCACTTGCAAAAATAGTAAAAATGCTGCGAACTCTCTTATTAAGCGTGTTAATAATTGCTATCTCTCTTGTATTGTTATGCGTTAAATTGATTTTCAAGAAAGGTGGCAAGTTCTCGTCGCAACACATTCACGACAATGCAGGGTTGCGTCGGAAAGGCATTCATTGCGTGATAGATCAGGATCGGGAAGCACGTGCAGAGGGAAAGGCTTATTGATATTTATACGATAAAAATAATTAAACGATAAAATGAAAAAGACAAAAGTAATTCGTACATTGGCGGTGGTTGCAGCCACAACGATGGTAATAACGGCGTGCAATCGAAGTAATCCGCAGATGGATCAGAAGTCGGTGTCGACGGCTACAGCCGGTTCTACCAATATGAAAATCGCTTACGTGGAAGTTGATTCGATAATGGGACAGTATCAATTCTGCAAAGATTACTCCCAGATTTTGCAGAAGAAAGGGCAAAATATTCAGAATACGCTGGCTGCCAAGCAGCAACAATTGCAGGCGGCAGCAGCTAATTTCCAACAGAAAGTTCAACAGAATGCTTATACTCGTGAGCAAGCAGAAGCCATTCAGGCCAATTTGCAGCGTCAAAGTAATGATGTTCAGGCACTCGGTCAGCGTTTAGGTAACGAGTTCGATGCCGAAACAGCCAAGTTCAATAAGGCTCTGAGCGATTCTATTCAGCATTTCCTTTCAGATTATAATAAGGACAAAAAATATAGTTTAATCCTCAGTAAAGCGGGTAATAATTTGCTTTACGCAGATAAAGCCTATGATATTACCGATGTTGTTATTGCCGGTTTGAACAAAGCATACAAGCCGTCGACAGCCATCAAAACGGCTGTAGCTGCTGCGGAAAAGAAGAAATAAGATTGCTTTTTGAAATAGAACAGAAGATCGCCGTGCCTCATTGATAGGGGTACGGCGATCTTGTTTATAAATGTTTGAGAGTTATCTCCTTTGTACAGTGCATATGGATGCTTTACAAGTGATGGAAAATCGTAAATTGATAGGAAAATGATTTTCTTTCGCTTTATTTGCCTTCATCCGGGAAATTATATACCTTTGCAAAACCAATTTAATTCAAATGAAATGATGAGATCGAGAACAGCAGATTGGTTTGAAACCAAAATACGTTATGAAAAAACAATGGAAGACGGTTCGATGAAAGCCGTTACCGAGTCGTATGTAGTGGATGCGCTGAGCTTTACAGAAGCAGAGGCCAGCATAACAGAGGAAATGTCAATGTATATCAGCGGCGATTTCAAAATTACGGGTATCAAAACGGCGCCTTATAAAGAGATATTTTTCAGCGATAACGGTAACGATGATCGTTGGTATCGGGCTAAATTACAATTTATCACAATTGATGAGAAGACCGAAAAAGAAAAACGTTCCAATATCAATTATTTGATTCAGGCTGGTACTTTGCTTGGAGCTGTTAAGAATATTGATGAGGTGATGAGCGGAACAATGATCGATTATGTAATTGCCGGTGTTTATGAGACTCCTATGATGGATGTCTTCGAGCATAATCAGCCCTTGAAACGTAATGAAATTGACGATAAACCCGAATACGAGCAGGCAGAACAAACGGAGTCGAAGGAGGTATAAGCGATGGATTTTGATGTGGCTCGGAATCTGCGTGGTGTGTTAGCTGACTTGCCTGAGGGTGTCAAACTTGTTGCCGTGAGTAAATATCATCCCACCGAATACATTGAAGCGGCATATGCGGCAGGGCAGCGGGTGTTTGGCGAAAGCCACGAGCAAGAGCTTTCTAAGAAACAGGCGGTATTGCCAAAAGATATCGAGTGGCATTTCATTGGCCATTTGCAAACCAATAAGGTGAAGTTTATCGCACCTTATATCACAATGATCGATGCGGTGGATTCGCCCAAATTATTGCGTGAAATCAATAAACAAGCGGCTAAGAATAACCGTGTAATTGATGTACTTCTTGAACTGCATATTGCCGAAGAGGAGACTAAATATGGACTGACTTTGGACGACTGTCGCAGTCTGTTGGCGTCAGGCGAATGGCGGGAATTGCATAATGTGCGTATCTGCGGATTGATGATGATGGCCTCGAACGTGGAAGACGAAAAACAGATACGTGCTGAATTTCTTGCGGCAGCAACTTTCTTCGACGAAGTGAAAGCGCAATACTTTGCGAATGATGCTACTTTCAAGGAACGGAGTTGGGGGATGAGCCACGATTATCGGATAGCTGTTGACTGTCGTTCGACAATGGTTCGAGTCGGAACAACGATCTTCGGATCGCGTGTATATTGATTACTTTAATATAGAATGGTATTGTTATAAGAAAAGGCGACAGCCTCGACAACTTGATTGTCGGGGCTGTCACCTTTCGTTTTATAAGTTCGTGGTTATTGTATTACGAACTTTTGCCCGTTCATTATATAGAGGCCGTGTGGAAGAATTGCTTTATTTGTGCCCATATATCGGCCGTCGATGGTATAGATTTTACCATCAGTAAAAGTATTATTTATGTTGTTCGGCGATTTAATATCTGTGGTAAAGTCTTTGATAAAGTCGAAAGTGATAACGCCATTTTTTTCTTTTATGTTTTTAAAAGCCTGACTAATAGAGTAGTCATTGCTTTTCCCTGTATACCATTTAAAATTGGGCAGATTCATTGTTCGATTTAATTCGTGCTTCCCACTGGTGCCAGGGAATGGATCACCTTGCATCTGTGTATAATAATCTTTTGCCGTTGCTGCTTTTCCTCTATTTAATAATAGCCCGTCGGCCGGTACCAATGTCATTCTCGGATGCCCCAGAATATTATTCACACTGTTGCTGCTCAATGCAAATGAAGCCTCATCATATTCTACGTGATAGACTAACATTCCGTGTCCTTTCTGCTTGGGTGCATCGTTCCAATTCTCGCATTGCACATTCTCTACAAGCAGATATTCGTTTTTAGAGACGTCATTGGGATTAAAAATACGATAAGCTTTGCCTCCATTGTCTAATGTTTTGAGCTTGATGTTGGCTATACTTTCACTCAATGTTTCTATTGTTGTCCAGTCCATTGCTTCGCGTTCCCACGCCGAATAGGCCGTAGGTCTGTATCCGTCACGTACGTATTCACCACCATCCATCAGATCCCAGAATTCCAATTCCTGATTGTTGGCTACCTGAGTTTCCTCTGGCGCTGCCGTCGTTGTGTAAAAATCAGGTAGCCCTATACAGTGAGAGAACTCGTGACAGAAGAGTCCGATGCCGTTGATTTTCTTTCCGTTTTTATGTTTTGGGGTGTAATTGAGTTCGCCGTTGACCCCATATCTGCCGATGCTTTTACCATTAAAGGTTTTAGAAGTGGGGTAATTCCCTGACTTAGGCCAGATGCAATCCGACGAGTTTCCACTAATACTTTCACTGTATCCGGCATAAATTACATAGACAAGATCAACATATCCGTCATTGTTTGCATCATACTGAGAGAAGTCGACGCCCTTAGCCTGTGCGGCGGTACACGCATCTGAGATGAAGTCTTGCATATTATCGCCGCTTCCTGCACCGTAATGACGCAACGGATTGTTCAATCTTACGGGACCGATAATATCGAATTGCGGCGTAAATGTACCGAAACTCATATCCGTAAAATATTTTGCAACGCTTCCGTAATTTCTGTTCTCACCGTGACCTAAATCTTTCGGTCTCTCTGTTCCGTTCAAATATTGTTCAAAAGACGCTTTCGGATTGGTTAATGAAAATACAGTGTCGCTGAATTCTGCTAAGATTACCAATGCTTTCGGCTTTCCGGTGTGTGGGAAAGTCGTTGCATTCCATTCGTAAGAACGTGTTTCGGCAATTTCAGCAGCCCGCTTTCCGGCAGCGTAAAAGGCAGTTTTGTTTTGTCGTTTGATCAGCTTCAGTTCGGCGTTACTACGTTGCCCGACATTGTGGGCCAGCTGAGTCGTAGCTTTGATTTGGCCGTTTTGATCAATGTCTGCAATATAATAAGTATATCCGATATGTGCCAGTATCACACCGTCTGTTGTCGAACACCAGTTGAAATGCTCGTCACCGTGCCCCACAACGGTCAATTGCGTACCGTCGGGTTGGGTTACATCAACAGGTAGTGAGTAAGCCTTCGCTGCACGAATAGTCGTTGCACACATCACAATCGTGAATAAAAGTAAAAGTTTCTTCATATCGTTGCTTGAATTGTTTGTTATCGGATAGTCCTGCGGTTGAACCAATATTGCCCTTTGTTCTTGGTCATTCGACCAAATTCGATGGCGTGATGCGGGCAGTGATGGTAGCAGGAGAAGCATGTTAGACAATTACCCGTATGCTTCCAGGCTGGTTTTTGCCCCAGACCTCCGGCTATGTCATCGGTCGGACAGACATCTGCACAGATGCCGCATTTGACACATCGCTTGCTTTCCACACGAAAGTACTTGTCGGTAATCAGGTGATTCAGAAAGAAACTGCCGATGAGTCGGCTGTTGATTCTTGGCCAATGGCCGCGCGTCAGTCTGAAAATTTCTCGGTCACGGTTGATGATATGTGGAATGATTTTCTGCAAATCGCGTGCAGCTTGTTCCTTTTTCTCCTGTTCCTTTGCAGGAGTATCCACATCCATAAACGGCAAACCGACATATGATTCGGGCATTATCAGCGACCAAGCCGCATCTAATTGCAGACCGCTTTTCTGCAAGTCGTTTTGCAGATAATCCATAGTTTCTCCTACTGTGTCGCCTGCCGTACAGATTGCATAGCAATAATGCCTTTCCGATTTCTCAATACGCAGCTTCTCAATAAAACGTCTCACGTTGACGGGCGGCCGCCATCCGTGAACGGGGAAACAGAATCCGATCCGCTCGTTATGTTCCGGTCTGAATTTGCTTTCACCGTTTTGGGCTTCCGAGATGTTGATCAACGTCTCCCCGATAGTGCGTGCCAATTCTTCGGCTGCCCATTGCGTGTTGCCCGTTCCGGAGAAATAGAATACCATTTTGCAAAGTTACGGTTATTTGTTTGAATAACAAAATAAACCGGAATAAATGGTTTTGTGTGTCAATTTATTTGATTATATTTGCAGCCAGACCGCATTATCTAAGCCGGATGGATACAAATGGAAAGATACAATTATTCCCGTTGTTGCGCATTGCCGTTGTGTTGTGTGCGGGAATCATTATGGGCGATGGGGTGGGCGACCGTGTCCCGCTGTGGCTTTGGCTGTCCATTTTGGGACTTTTATTGTTTCCGCTCTGTTTTACTCGCTTCAAACCAGTGATAGAAACGTGTCTGATCTTTTTCGCGGTCTTTGTTCTCGGCATTTGGATAACGGTCTTAAAAGAGGGGCGATTGCGTGTGGTGTTACCTGAAAAAGAGGTGGAATACGAGGCGATCGTCACGAGTCAGCCTGTTGTCAGAGGAAAAGTCATCCGCTTTGATATGCTCATCACGCGTTGTGCCAACAGTCGGTGCGAGCAACCTTTGCGTGTGAAAGCAGCCTTGCTGCGTGATACGGTGGAAGGCAGATACCGACAAATAAGTCTCGGTGACGCGTTGATGGCACGCTCTGTTTTGACTCATCCTACCCAATTCTATCCTCAGTCTCACTTCGATTATGGGCGTTGGTTGCAGGTGCATGGCTTTGTTGCCGAAACATTTATTTATTATACGCAGTGGCGTGAAATATTGCCCGATTGTTCGGTACTATCCGGATGGGAACGGATTCGACTTTCAGCATTGCGGTTGAGACAGCAATTGACAGACCGATATGTTGTCGGTGGCATTGATGGAGAGGCTCGTGCTGTAGTTGCAGCGATGACTTTGGGCGACAAAAGCGAACTAAGTCGTGACGTAAAAGAAGTTTATTCCATCGCTGGGGGATCACATATCTTGGCCCTTTCGGGACTTCATCTGGGAATTATCTACGCCTTTCTGACACTGCTTTTTCCGCGGCGCAGATGGCGAATGGTAACACAAGGCTTCGTGCTCAGCAGTATTTGGGGCTATGTTATTTTGGTGGGGATGTCGCCGTCGGTAGTTCGTGCAGCTGTGATGATCTCCATTTATGTCGTAGCCTCGCTGTTGGGCAGAAATCGGATGTCGGTCAATGCCCTGTCGTTGGCCGCTATCGTAATGCTCATCAGTAATCCGCTCAATCTTTGGGACGTCGGTTTTCAGTTGTCGTTTGCGGCTGTATTGGCCATCTTTATTTTGTTTCGACCGATTTATAATATGCTGCCCGACCGACTTCCGAGCTCATTATGTGTCGTGAAGATATTGTGGTCGATGGTTGCTGTTTCTGTTGCTGCACAAGTAGGAACGGCTCCGCTCGTCGCATTTTACTTTGGTCGATTCTCTTGCTATTTTCTGTTGACGAATTTTCTCGTCATTCCTGCCGCTATGATTATTCTCTATTCGTCGTTTGCGATGTTTGCCTTTGCACCGTTTGTAACGATTCAGAAGTATTTGGCCAATTTCATTTTACTTGTTGCTGAATGTCTTAATGGCGGCGTTTTTCATATTGCTGCATTACCGGGAGCTGCTATCGAGGGTATTAATATCAATCAGTGGCAGCTCATTTTGATTTACTTACTCATTGTATGTGTGTATATTGCAGTTCACTATGTGCGGAAAATATACAGAAGATCGCTTATCTGAATTCCTAAAAATAATATTTTCGTACCTTTGCAAACGATTATGCAACGTTATTTTATTTATTTGAGTTACGATGGGACGCGCTATCACGGCTGGCAGATTCAGCCGCACAGCTCGTCGGTGCAGGCCGAATTGCAGCGGGCTTTGACTGTTTTGTTGCGTGAGAAGGTGGATGTTGTGGGAGCAGGACGCACCGATACGGGTGTTCACGCGCGTGTAATGGTTGCTCACATTGATATCGATCGATCGATCGAAGGCACGCAGTTGGCTTATAAACTTAATCGTGTGTTGCCACGAGACATTGCCGTTGATCGTGTAGAAGCTGTTACTGCCGAGATGCACGCGCGTTTCTCAGCCGTGAGTCGTACTTATCACTATTACGTTCATACACGTCGCGATCCGTTTTTACGAGCTTATTCCTGTGAGTTGCACTGGAATTTGGATTTCGAAAGGATGAATGAGGCCGCCCGACATCTGATTCGTGCGAAGGATTTCGGCGCTTTTTGCAAGAGCCATACCGATGTGAAGACCACGCTGTGTGATGTGACCGAGGCCTGCTGGATACAGACTTCGCCCAACACATGGTACTTTCGCATCACCGCCGATCGTTTTCTTCGCAATATGGTTCGTGCCGTTGTAGGCACGCTTATTGAGGTAGGGCGCGGGCGAATAACGGTCGACGAGTTTTCCCGAATCATTGAAGGGCGTAACCGATCGGCTGCGGGCGAGAGTATGCCGGGTAATGCATTGTTCCTCGAAGACATCCGATATTGATTGACATTCGCGTTTTTCTGTTTATGACAAAAGGCTTCCAATCCATGCAATAAGATTAAAATATCATTGCGCATTTCGTCGTTTAATCGTAAAAATCGTTATCTTTGCAGGTGAAAAGAAACTCATCTTATGGCACATAATATATTTAAAGGCCTGGGTATTGCCCTTATTACACCTTTTACGAGCGATGGATCTGTTGACTATAATGCGCTGAAACGCATCATAGACTATCAACTTGACAACGGCGCAGACTTTCTCTGTATTCTCGCTACTACGGGAGAGACCCCCTGTCTTACCAAAGATGAGAAGTCGGCCATTAAGACGCTTGTTGTCAATAGAGTGAAAGGCAGAGTGCCGATTTTGATGGGTTGTGGAGGCAACAATACGCGGGCTGTCGTGGAAGAAATTCGGGAAACCGATTGGCTGGGTGTAAGTGGTGTCCTCAGTGTGTGCCCATATTATAATAAACCGTCGCAGGAGGGCCTTTATCGGCATTTTAAAGCTATTGCGGAAGCCAGTCCATTGCCAGTCGTTTTGTATAATGTGCCGGGACGAACGGGTATTAATCTGAAAGCGGAAACAACGGTTCAGCTGGCTGAAGATTGTGAGAACATTATTGCAATTAAGGAAGCCGGCGGCAGTTTAGAGCAGGTAGATGAGATTATTAAGAATAAACCTGCCCGCTTTGATGTTATCAGTGGCGATGATGCACTGACTTTCCCGATGATTGCGAGCGGTGCAGCCGGTGTGATTTCTGTTATCGGTAATGCACTTCCTAAGGAGTTTTCGCGGATGATTCGACTGGAGTTTAATGGTGAGTATGAAGCTGCCCGTAAAATCCATCATCGTTTCACGGAACTTTACAGTTTACTTTTCGTTGACGGAAATCCTGCCGGTGTCAAAGCGTTACTTCACGAAATGGGAATGATTGAGAACGAGTTGCGTCTGCCCCTTGTACCTACACGTATCACCACAATGCAGAAAATGGCCGAGATTCTGAAAGAGTTACGCATCTGATTTTCATCTGAAAAACTACTCAATGATTCCGTTTTCTTACTGACTTTATATCTACTTGGTTTTCAATAAGATATGAGCCTATTTGCGACTGACTGTTAATCACAGTGCAACTAACTGTTAATCGCGCTGCATTTAATCATTAATCAACGTGTAACTAACGGTTAGTTGCCGTGTGTTTAACGGTCAGTCGCATTACCCCTCGTGCATAATCGATAAACAAAGGAGAAACAAGTTCACGAAAAGATATAAAAAACGGACTCAAATCACATTGGATCTCAGTCCGGCTTTTTAATTCTTATGCAGCCGTTTAAACCGGAAGGGTTACGCGGCCGACATTATACATCCTCAGAACATTTACACAATACTTGTTCAATTTCTTGCTTTCTACAATCTTTCTAACCATTTTTCTCATAATCTTTTTCCTTTCTTCTTTACACTGTTGTTATCCTATCGTTATCCTTTAAACTCTCTTTTATCTATCGATTTGGAGCTTGTTCGCTAAAACTTGTGCAAAGATAATACCCTAAACTGTGTGCGGCAACAATTTGATTAAAGAAAGATGATTATTCGATTGTCTTTTTGACGTAAATCAAACCGATTGATTTGTATCAACGACGGGCCTGACATTACGCAGCCGTTCGTAGCTATCGAATGAATAACTGCGGGCTATACGTAATGTAATCAGTAGTGAAATCATTGATGTACAGAACATTACAATACTCATTGTGACCTGAAAAACCACAGCCGTCAAGATGTCTGTACCGCCTAAAAGCATACTCCACAGTAATACAGGCGACATTCCTGTGACGACAACTGACATATTGGCAAGATTCGCGATGGCGCTTTTCTCTAAGGCTCTTTTCACGAAATACCGCACGGCTTCATTGTGAGTGGCCCCGTTTCCAAGCAGATATGTATAGAGTTGGGCGTGATATTGCAAGCCCGAATAATAAGTTGCGAGTGCTCGTCCGTTGTTTTCTACCATATTGCCGATGAGCAATCCCACCACAGGAATCAGATAACGGGCATCGAAAGGCGTGTTTTTCCCTAAGATGAAAATCACATAATAAAACCCTGTCAATAGCGAAGTCACGGCTACTCCTATACCGATGGGAATAAGAAAACGCATCGGTTGTAGTCGGGCTTTGCGCAAAATGCCTGCCGCACTTATGCCGATCATCAGAAGAATCCACATAAAATTGGCTGTCACACTGTTCCATTCAAAGAGATATTGCAGGAAAATAGCTGTCAGAATCATCGTTACCGACAGTTTGAGCAATGCCAAAACGGTTTTCTTCAAAATGTTGAGACGGTAGCGGAAGATGATGAAAAACGGTGTGGCCAGCATTAAGAGGCCTAATATTACTTGTAAAAACAGCATCATAACAGTATCCTATATTTCAAGCGTTATTTGTTTATCATACATTCCTTCACCTGTTTCACGACAACCCGTAACAAGTACGGCAGAGCCTTGTTGAGCCATTTTGCGCAACAGAATGTCTTCGGTTGCAGTCAACGATTCATCTACCAAGACCAGTGGTCGACGCAAAATACCGGCCAATGAAAGTATGAGTACGCGCCGTGTTGCCTCATCCATCGTGTCGAAAAGCATTTCATAATAGGTTCGGTCGATGTTCACGGCATCCCAAAATGCCAATAATGAATCCTTGGAAAGACTGTTTTTCTGATTTATTCTGAGCCGAGCTACTCGATCGAAAAGTGCTGCGGGCGTGGCCTCTGACAGTCGCAGGTCTTGCGGAACATAAGCTATTAGGCGGCGAAATGTGGCTGCTGATGCAGGCGTTACGGGTTCGCCTTCTATCGTAATATAGCCTTCGGAAATGGGTGTAAACCCCATTGTAGCTTCGACCAACGACGACTTACCACAGCCTTTGCCGCCGCGCATATAAAGCATCTCGCCTCGTCGGACGATAAACGATAGAGCGGCCGACGGTACTCGGCCATCTTTCGACACGCGAACATTCTTAAATTCCAGCATCAGTGAGTTGAATATATTTCCTGCAAAAATACGAATTAAATTCTAAAAACGCGGCTCCTGTACCGAATTATGGCAAGAAAAGCGTAACTTTGTACGCAAAATGAGCAAGCAAACAATGAAATCTCATCAAACGGATTATGTTCTGCCGGCCGAATGGAGCGAGCAATCGGGCGTACAGATGACGTGGCCGCACGCTGCGACCGACTGGCTCCCGTATCTCGAAGACATCACACACACGTGTGTGGAAATGGCTCGCGTTATTGTCAGATACGAACCGTTGCTGATCGTTATACCTGATCCGGCACCCGTGAAAGCCCGTCTTTACGATGAGATCGACGCCCGATGGCACAGTAGGTTGCATTTTTTCGCGTGTCCAACGAATGATACCTGGGCGCGAGATCACGCTGTTCTCACGCTCATTGCAAGTGACGGACGTGTGCTTCCGCTTGATTTCAAGTTCAATGGATGGGGAGAGAAGTTTCCATCGGTTTTAGATAATACGATCAACAGCCGTTTGGCAGCGGCCGGTTTCTTCTCCGTTGTTCCCGAAGATCATACCGATTTCGTGCTTGAGGGCGGTTCCATTGAGAGTGACGGACGCGGAACTATCTTTACGACAAGCCAATGTCTGTTGGCAAAGAACCGCAATTTTCCGTGCAAAAAGTCTTTTATCGAAGCGCAATTAAAGGCCTATTTACGGGCAAAACGTGTTGTTTGGCTCGATCACGGGAATCTGATTGGCGACGATACAGATGGACATATCGACACGATTGTACGTACAGCACCCGACGATATCTTATTATATATAGGATGCAATGATGCTGATGATGAGCAGTTCGATGATTTCCGGGCCTTGGAGCAACAGCTTATGGCACTGAGGAAAGCTGATGGCAAGCCTTACAAACTGTTGAAATTGCCGATGCCCGAAGCGATTTTCGACGGACAGGAACGACTTCCCGCCACTTATGCTAACTTCTTGATCATCAATGGGGCAGTGCTTTGCCCCACGTATAATCAACCTCGAAAGGATGCCGAAGCAATGCAAACGATTGCTCAAGCCTATCCAGGCAGAGAGGTAATCGGCATCGATGCCCGTACGATCATTCGCCAACACGGGTCCGTTCACTGCCTGACGATGCAGTTCCCAAGGGGTTTACTCTGATAAAATCACAAGCAAATGACGAAGAAAGAACTATCGGTCGGCTTACTGCAACAGCACAACACAGCCGATATTACAGACAATATGCACCGACTTGAAGTCGGTGTGAGGACGCTTGCAGCGCAAGGTGCCGAGCTGATTGTGCTACAAGAGCTGCACAATTCACTGTATTTCTGCCAAACGGAAGACGTCAACAATTTTGATTTAGCAGAACCGATACCCGGTCCTTCGACTGCATTCTTTGGCCAACTGGCACGCGAATGCAATGCGGTAATTGTCATATCCTTATTTGAACGACGTGCTCCCGGCCTCTATCACAACACTGCTGTGGTTATCGAACGTGACGGAACGCCGGTCGGGAAATATCGAAAGATGCACATTCCGGATGATCCTGCTTATTACGAAAAGTTCTATTTCACGCCCGGAGATATCGGATTCCATCCTGTTGAGACATCTGTCGGTCGACTTGGTGTGCTCGTTTGTTGGGATCAATGGTACCCCGAGGCTGCCCGATTGATGGCTTTACAAGGCGCAGAGATATTGATTTACCCCACAGCTATCGGTTATTCGGCTGATGATTTACCTGAGGAACAACAGCGACAACGCGATGCTTGGACTACGGTCCAGCGCGGACACGCCATTGCCAACGGGCTTCCTGTCATCTCGGTCAATCGTGTTGGTTTCGAGAAAGATCCTTCGGGACAGACCGATGGTATTCAATTCTGGGGCAGTAGTTTTGTTTGCGGTCCGCAAGGTGAGTTTCTTTTCCGCGCTTCGGATAATGAAGAGACGTTACAAATTGTCACTATCGATCTCGCCAACAGCGAACAAGTGCGTCGCTGGTGGCCGTTCCTGCGTGACCGTCGAATCGATCAATACGGTGCCATTGAGCAGAGATTTATCGACTGAAAACCGTTATAGAGAATAAGAAATGAGACTTATCTGATTTTAATGCGGCGTGACTTTCCTGTCATTCGTTTACCGAAGTCGGGGTCAATACGGATAAGCGCTACGGCGATGAGCGGCAAAATACTGAACATAACAACAATAAGGAAAAACGAATTATAGCCCACTTGCTCCTGTAAAGTGCCTGAAAAGAGTCCCGAAATCATCATCGAGACAGCCATAAAAGCTATACTCATCGTATGATAGAAGGTTCGAAAGCCTGTGCGACAGATGTAACCGATATAGAAAAGGTATGCAGCAAGACCGAGTCCGAATCCTATTTGTTCCACTAATACACACAAACCGGTAACCAAAAGTCCCGCGGGCTGAACTTCACTTAAATAAAGATACAATGCGTGGGGTAGCATTGCGGCCAATGTTATCGGCCAAATCCACCGCTGTAGTCCATCTTTCGAAATGATGTTTACCCCTCCGATAAAACCAATCAAGAGGCCGGCTATCCCCACAGAACCCTGTACTAAACCGTATTCTTGCGGTGAAAGGCCCAGACCTCCTTTGCGAACGGCATCTATCAAGAACAACGATGATACTTTGGAAAGCAATCCTTCGGGCATTATAAAGAACAAAAGGAAGAGCACACTTGGTACAATCTGCGGCTGTTCGAGAAAGTCTCGCACCACAATAACTGTCTCGTTCCACACTCGTCGTAAATTAAACCGGCGATGGAGGTGCCCTGTTTCGCCACGCGGGAGCAGCAATCCGTTCCACAACCACAGCAAAATAAAAATGCCTGTCACAGCATAACACACCAAGCTCCACGAATAACTGATGCTCCCGCGTTGAATAACTTGCACGTTACCGGCAATCATTATCAAGATACCTTGCCCGAAAATCATCCCGAGATAACACGCTATTGACTGCACTTTGCGGAACCATCGGCGCCTTTCGTGTACCAATTCAGCTTCATAGACATCGTGTGCAACACTGTAATGGACGGCAAGTGCGAATGCCGCCAACCAAAAAGCGACCAGCGTTCCTTGCAGCCAAACAGATGTTGGAATGGCCAATGCCACACCGCCGAATGCCGCTCCGATTAGCAATTCGGCTGAAAGGAGCCACCAACGGCGTGTCCGGAACAAATCGAGAAACGGTCTCCAAAGTGGTCGGATTACCCAAGGCAGGTAGAGCCAACCTGTATAAAACGTGATTTCGGCATTGTTTAGGCCAAGCTGTTTATACAGAATCAGCGACAGCATTGTGATGCCTACGAACGCCAAACCTTCTGAGAAGAACAGCGAAGGCACCCAAGTCCAAGGGTTAATACGCTTCATTACTTATACAGTTTATTGATTGTTGCACCGCGATAGTAATGCAACAGAATCTCATCATACCGATAACCATCGGCTCCCATCACAGCAGCACCGATCTGACAGAGCCCTACTCCGTGTCCCCAACCGGCTCCGTGGATATCGAATTGCTGTGGAATGCCGGTCTCGAAATGACTCTTTTCTACAACAAACGCACTGCTGTAAAGATGCGTCTCACTTAAAGTACGGCGGATTTCCAACTCTTTCCCAATGATGAACGAGCGTTTTGTACCTACGATTTTCAACCGAGAGATGCGCCCACTTTTACCTCGTTCCAACGGAATCAGGTCGACAATACAACCGAAATCCATCTTAGTCTTCTGCTGGATAAGCGTTGAAAGTTCTTCTTGTGTATAGTGAACGTGCCACCGATAAAAGTCGGCCGTTTCTTGATCGTAATCGTTCAGCACCTGCAAAAGCACCTCTTTGTCTTGCGTATTACAAAAAGCCGTGGACTCAGAATGAATCCATCGCAGAGCATTTTCTTCATTTTGCAAGTTAGGAACAGCTCTCTCGTCCGCATCTCGCACGGCAATCAAATAAGGTTTAGGTGTATCTTCCCAACAGAATTGATATTCCTCGCTCACGCCCCCGCAGCATTTGCTGAACCGTGCATCGCAAATCTCACCCTCACTCATCAAGACTTGACCACGAGTAGTCATCACAGCTTCGGCCACGTGACTGCTCGCGGCCTTCGTTATACCCTGATAGCGCTGACAATGATCATCTGCACATACATCGAAAAGCGTGTGATCTTCGTGATCATACCATCGAATCAGCTCGTCATCTCGCCTTACAAACGAGAAATGATCACGTGTTTCGTCATCCTCCGAACGACGTTTCAGCATCTGAGCCAGTAACCAACTGCGTGAGATGATGGCGTGAGCTTTGAGTAATTCCAATGAAGATGTGGCACGCATCTCACTCGAAATAACGCTCTCTAAATATTTTTCTACCGGCAGCTCATTAATAGCCAAAATTCGTTCGCCGTCTACCACCAAGCGGAGAGTGCCCGGAAAGGTTTGTGTTTCTTTGCGTTCCCAATGAAAATCGATGCCGATCGTTACGTCATCTAATGTAAACGAAGCGTCGGTAGCCTGCGGTTGAAATGTGAGTTCACGATAATGGTTGCCGTTCCATAATATTTCGCCTTCCGAATAGCTTACGGTCTGTGCGCCACTCACGGTTTTTCCTTTCGCCATATATGGTTTGTTGAGCACGAGATGTAGTTCATTGCCGCTCACAATACCAACCGTTACAAGCGGTTGACGACTGAAAGGCTTTTCCATCTGTCGCAAACCACTGAGTGAGAAACTATCTTTCAGACGCTGTCCGATAATCTCTTGATCTTCAAAAGTAATACTCACTTCGTCATATATCTGCTGAATGGTTTCGGGAGTAATGCGGAAATAATCTTCTTCGCGCGGTAAAATGAGAAGTCCGCCCATATCGATGGCACCGGGACTCACCAATAGTTGCGCGCCGCTCACAGCATCGTAGCAGGCAGGCCGATGTTTCCGACGTGGGAAAACCACCGAGATGAAATTCCCACCGGTACGCCAACTCACGATATTCATCATCGGTTCGGTATCGTTTTCGAGCTTGGGCAGAACGGCATAGAGCATCCGAAACAGTGTTACATCACTCTTCTCGGTTCGACTGTGAATACAGAATGCAGGGCAAACGAAATCGCGAATGGCTGTGATATATTCTTCATCGTTGATCGCAACGACGGTTTCAGCATTCGCACTCAGCCGCTGCCAACTCGTCTGTAAGGGTAAGATACCGCTCGTTCCGCCTTGGAAATGAAGATGGTCGGGAGCTGAAGCACCGCATTTCGGCCCGTTATAGAACACTATAATATTATCAAACTCGGTCAGAATGCGATGAATTTCGCCATAGTTCTCATAAATATGCTGTGGCTGATGACGATGGGCGGGGATGGTGAAGTGCATCGGCAGAATGGGAAACGGATTGATAAGCAACTCGAATTGCCCGTCAATAAACTTTGAGATCTGTGCTTCCGGCCTGTTCTTTTCACACAGGAAACATGGCCGTTTGCCCAGCGATTGCTTGTCAATACGCGCTCCCGTAGACACCATTCGGGCGGGGTTGAACTGCACTTTAACTGTATTCGTCCCGCAATTGATGTCTCGTACCTGCACAACAGCCAGCTTTTGAAATCGCGTTTTCACGTCGGGCCACTGTTCCAACTGCCTATCAAAGAATCGTTTCAATTTGTTTTTTCCGCATTTTTCGAGCTGAATCATATCCTCACCTTTGTCTGTCATCGCATCAAAAATCCATTAAATGTGTTGCAAATATAGCACAAATTAAATGAAAAAGCACTATTTTAGCGTGTTTTTCATTAACTTTGCGCGATAAAACGGGAGACAGATCGAATGAGCGACGATAAGCAATCACTGTTGGGGATGACGCTGAACGAGCTGAAAGAGGCTGTCAGAGAACTGGGAATGCCGGCCTTTACAGGTGGGCAAATTGCCCGTTGGCTCTACGTACAGCACGCTCACAGCATCGAAGAGATGACCAATCTCTCGAAGAATAATCGTGCCCGATTGGCCGAACGCTATCGAATCGGATGCGCCGATCCCATTGATGCACAGCACTCTGATGACGGAACGATCAAGTATCTGTTCCCGACGGTGAACGGGAAGTTTGTAGAAACGGTCTATATCCCTGATAATGACCGTGCAACTCTGTGTGTTTCGTGCCAGGTGGGATGCAAAATGAATTGTCTTTTCTGTCAAACTGGGAAGCAAGGATTTGAAGGAAATCTCACGACAGGCGATATTTTAAATCAAGTTTACTCGCTGCCCGAACGCGAAAAGCTCACCAACATCGTCTTTATGGGACAAGGAGAACCGATGGATAATCTTGAAAACGTGTTGCGGGCAACGACAATTCTCACAGCCGATTACGGTTATGCATGGAGCCCGAAGCGCATCACGGTGAGTAGTGTGGGCATCCGCGGTAAGTTGAAACGCTTCTTAGACGAGAGCGATTGTCACGTGGCCATCAGCCTGCATTCGCCTATTGCAGAACAGAGAGCGGCACTGATGCCGGCTCAAAAAGCAATGCCCATTACGGAAGTAGTGGATTTGCTGCGTACGTACGACTTCGCTCACCAGCGCCGTTTATCGTTCGAGTATATCGTATTTGGTGGCGTTAACGACTCGCCGGCACACGCCAAAGCCATTGTTCGGTTGCTGAAAGGCGTGGATTGCCGCATCAATCTCATTCGGTTTCACCCGATTCCGAACATCGATCTGCACGGAGCGAGTGACGAAAAGATGGAAATCTTTCGCGATTATCTTACGGCTCACGGGGTGTTTACAACCATCCGAGCCAGTCGAGGACAAGACATCTTTGCGGCGTGCGGCCTTCTGTCTACGGCGAAAAGCCATTAAACGCATCGCAAGTAACCGTTAAATGCACGCTAAATAACCGTTAAACGCAACGCAAGTAACTGTTAAATGCACGATGAATAACCGTTAAACGCAATGAGAAAAGCCGTTAGTTGCATCGGTATAGTATTGCTCCTGCTTTCTTGCGGGGGCGATTCGTTGCTACCGAAAGGCGGCGGACGCCCTTACGAAGTGCTTTTGGTAGACGACCGAGACAGTCTCGTTTATCACGCACTCGATGCAGACGCCGAGGGATTACCGCAGTCGGAACCGAGCTTTGACATATCGATCGTGGATCGATCGCATTACAATCAGGCCGTGAAACAGACCCGGAGCATCATTATTGTGAATGTAGACAGTGTGTTATTCAGTCGTACCCGTATCCGGTATGAGAAAAACTTGTATGCTCGACCACAGTTGGTCGTTTATGTCGGAACACCTTCTGTGACAGCATTGAAACGTGATATGCCGGCTCTTTCGCCACGATTGCGAATGTTGTTGACACGTTTTGAGATGAATGTTGAGATTACTCGACTGAAACGAAAGCACAACATCGAGGCTGAAAAGATGATTCGTAAGATGTTCGGTGCAAGTATGTGGGTACCCGCAGAGATGACGGCAAGCAAACGGGGAAGCAATTTTCTGTGGATTTCGGACAACGCTTCGAGTGGTATGCGTAACCTATGCATCTACCGGTTAGGAGTTGCCGACACTCGGAATTTCATCCGCCTGCGCGACAGTGTGATGCAAATCAACATCAAAGGAGAGAGCGATGCGATGTTTATGAAAACCGTTTCGGGCAGTTGTTCGGTGTACCCGCCTGTGCAAAAGACAGACAACGGGTTCCTCGTACGCGGTCTTTGGGAGATGAAAGGCGACGCAATGGGGGGGCCGTTCGTGTGTCGCATTATTCAAAAAGACGGCGGGGTGCTTGTCGCAGAGGCTTTTGTCTATGCTCCGGAAATGAAGAAAAGAAATAGAATACGCCAGCTGGAAGCCTCGCTTTACACGCTGACGACAAAATAAATACAATAAATTATCACGATAATGGAAGACAGAAAGATTCGCGTTGCCATAACGCACGGCGATACCAACGGTATCGGATACGAACTGATTTTTAAAACTTTTGTTGAGCCGGAGATGTTAGAGCTTTGTACACCTATTATATATGGGTCGCCCAAGACAGCCGCCTATCATCGCAAAGCACTCGATGTTCCGGCCGGATTTAGCATTATCGGCAATGCCGAAGAGGCTGTTGACGGGCGCGTTAACCTCTTGACGACCTACGAAGAAGAAGTAAAAGTGGAATTGGGAACACCTACCGACGAATCTGGTAATGCTGCGCTGTTGGCGCTTGACCGTGCAATGACCGATTTCCGGTCGTCACTCTACGACGTATTGGTCACAGCACCTGTGGACAACAGCCATATCCGAGGATTCAACGGGCAAACAGGCTTTATCGAAAAAAGTATTTCTGAGGGTAAGAAACCGATGACTTTACTGCTTAATGAGGGGATACGCATCGGTTTGGCAACGGACAATCTGCCGCTCAAAGATGTACCTCACGCCATTACTTCTGAGTTGGTTAAAGAGCGTGCAACGACCCTTTACAGCACCATTCGGCGCGATTTTCGCTTGTCTAATCCGCGAATTGCCGTGCTGGCACTCAATCCCGATACGACCGGTAATGGCAAAGAAGAAATCGAAATTATTCAACCCACTGTGCAAGAGTTGGCCGACAACGGTCTCAATGTCTTCGGTCCGTTCGGTGCCGAGCATTTTTTCGGCAGTAGAGATTATGTTGCTTTCGACGGTATTTTGGCTATGTATCACGACCAAGGACTTGTTCCTTTCAATACATTGACGCCCACCCAGGGTGTGAAATACACCGCAGGACTCGATTTGATACGCACATCACCCTGTCACGGAGCCGCTTTCGACATCGCTGGGAAAGGCATTGCTGACGAGCTTTCATTCCGTCACGCCATCTATACAGCCATAGACGCGTTCCGAAATCGTCATAATTACGATGCACCTATGGGTAATCCGTTGAAGAAACTCTATCATGAGAAGCGTGAAGATAGTGATAAAGCACGCTTCACTATTCCCAAAAAGCACGAGAACAGCGTGATAGAGAAATAATCGCTGACGTATGAACAAAAAACATCAAAACGCCTTTTTTATCTTCGGTATCACTCTATTGGCCATTATGGTGACGCAACTCGATTTCGCAGCAGTATGGAACGGGTTGCAGCACGCAGGCTATTGGTCAGTTGCGGTGATACTGCTTTGGGCGTTTCTATATCTGTTCAACACCTCAGCTTGGTATCTCATCATCAATGCGGGAGGCCCTGCAAAGGTCAATTTTTGGTGGCTTTACAGGATAACGGTATCTGGATTCGCTCTCAACTACGCCACTCCCGGTGGACTGATGGGCGGTGAACCTTACCGCATTATGGAACTCGCGCCCAAGATCGGGACAGAAAGAGCATCGTCGTCGGTTATCCTTTATGCAATGACACACATCTTCAGCCACTTTTGGTTTTGGATAATCTCCATCTTCCTGTTTATTTTCACGCAACCCATCAACTTCGGAATGGGAATGTTGTTAGCTGCAACGAGTGTTTTCTGTGTGCTGGGACTCTGGTTCTTTATCGTGGGATATCGTAAGGGATTAGCCTTTCGGGCAATGAATTTGTTGCGATATCTCCCTTTGATTAAACGTTGGGCAAAACCGTTTGTAGACCGACATCGTGAGCAATTAGATACTATCGACGGGCAAATTGCAGCCCTTCACAAACAGAATCGCAAGACTTTTGTCTCGGCAGTGCTGCTTGAACTCATTTGCAGAATATGCTCAGCACTCGAAGTTTTCTTTATTTTACTCGTGCTGATGCCGTCTGTCGACTATGTACAATGCATTTTAATTATTGCTTTTACCACGCTTTTCGCCAATATGTTATTTTTTATTCCCTTGCAGTTGGGCGGTCGAGAGGGTGGCTTTCTACTGTCAATAACGGGGTTGGGAATCACTGCCAGTGCCGGTATTTTCGTTGCTTTGATTGTGAGAGTACGTGAATTAGTGTGGACGGGAATCGGACTTCTGATGATAAAAAGAGGCTGATATCGTATCTATTCTCATTGATTTATTTCCTGTCAAAATTGCAGTTATATGGAATATTTTATGTAATTTTGTCACCCGATGAATACGACAGAACTGCAAAAGATTAAGCAAAGATATAGCATTGTAGGCAATTGCGACGGCGTAAATCACGCTTTAGACGTGGCTTTACAGGTTGCCCCGACCGATTTGTCGGTGTTAATTGTCGGCGAAAGCGGCGTTGGAAAGGAAATCATTCCGCGTGTAATCCACGACAACTCACCGCGACGGCGAGAGAAATATTTCGCTATCAACTGCGGATCTATCCCCGAAGGGACGATCGACAGCGAATTGTTCGGCCACGAAAAAGGATCATTTACGGGTGCAATCGGCGAGAGTGAGGGATATTTTGGTGTCGCAAACAAGGGCACGATATTCTTAGACGAGGTGGGAGAATTACCTCTTGCTACGCAGGCTCGGTTGTTGCGCGTGCTCGAAACGGGCGAATACATCCGTGTGGGAGGTCAAAAGATGATGAAGACTGACGTGCGAATCGTAGCCGCAACGAATGTAAATATGCGTAAAGCAATCAGCGAAGGCCGATTCCGCGAGGATCTTTACTATCGTCTCAACACGATTCCCGTTCAGATTCCGCCGCTTCGCGACCGTGGTGGCGACATCATCCTGCTGTTTCGTTTATTTGCAATGCAGATGGCAGAGAAGTATAGATTGCCGAAGATTACGCTCACCGAGAATGCTAAAAAACTGTTGATGCGTTACAAATGGCCCGGAAACGTGCGCCAATTGAAGAATATCACTGAGCAGATGTCTATCCTTAGTCCCGACCGCGAGATTAATGCGGAACGGCTGCAACAATTTATTCCTCAAGATCCTGAGAGTACACAGTTGGCTCCGATCAGCTCATCCGGTACGCATTCGTACGAAAGCGAACGCGAGATTCTCTATAAGATCTTATACGAATTACGTGGAAACGTGAGTGATTTACGCCGGGATATGAACGGGTTGCGCAAGCAATTGGATGAAGATCGAAATCTGAACGGAGCATCGGGATTCAATAATCAAATCACGACAGTGGGCAGATCAACTACCCGACAGACTGCAACAGATTTTCCTGTGTTACGTCCTGCCGTCTCGATGGGTGCTGAAGACGCTGACGCAGAGGAAATAAACGAACCAGAAACACTCAATCTCAGCGATCTGGGAAGGCAAATGGTAGAGAAGGCTTTGGAGCGAAACGGTGGCAATCGCAAGAAAGCTGCACAGGAATTGGGTATTTCTGACCGCACATTATACCGCAGAATCAAACAATATGGACTTGAAAGCAATAAATAAATTCATCCTCCTGGCAATGGTGTTTCTTGTGTCGGCCTGCTCGATCAAGTACAGATTAGACGGCGCAAGCATCGATTACACTAAGACGAAAACCATTCAAATCGCAGATTTTCCTATCCGGAGCAGTTATGTTTGGGGACCGATGGGACCGATGTTCAATAATCAATTGAAAGATGTTTTTGCCAATCACACGCGCTTGATACAAGTAAAACGTAACGGAGATCTTCGTATTGAGGGCGAGATTATACAATATTCGCAACGCAATAAGGCTGTTTCAAGCGAGGGATATTCGGCTCAGACTGAGCTTTCAATCACTGTCAACGTACGCTTCACCAACAATGCGAATCATAAAGAAGACTTCGAGCGCCAGTTTACAGCCACGTCTTCGTATGAAACGACGCGTAGCCTGAACTCCGTACAGGAGCAACTTGTGAGCGAGATGGTTAAAGATCTGACCGACCAAATATACAACGCAACCGTAGCCAACTGGTAAAACAATGGATTTGACACAGCTCATCAATCACCCGGAACAGATGGACAAGGAGACGCTTTACGATCTCCGGAGCTTGCTGGCACAATATCCATATTATCAAACGGCCCGTCTGCTGATGCTCCAGAATCTCTATTTGCTCCACGATTCGTCGTTCGATGAAGAACTGCGACGTGCCGCTGTCTATGTCACCGACCGTCGCGATATCTTCAATCTTGTGGAAGCGGCGCACTACAAATGGCATCACGAAAATCAAGCAACAGCAAAGACATCATCCGGCGATGTACAGGAAGAAAACAGAACGCTCTCGCTCATCGACGATTTTCTCAATACTGTGCCTGATGAAGCAGATAAGTCGCAAGGTAGAAAACGAAAACCTACGCCCGCAGATGCCGCCGTAGACTATGTAACTTATCTACTCGAAAGCGAGACAGAAGATACAACGGAGGCGTTGCAAGAAACTGCACCGACAATGAAAGGGCAGAATCTGATTGATGAATTTATCAACAACGACACTGGAAAGATACAGCTTAAAGAGGAGCCCGAGTTCGTTCCGCAACTCGAAGACGAGCTTTCAGGCAATGAGTCAGATACCGGCGACGAAGGATATTTCACCGAAACACTGGCTCGAATTTACATTAAACAGGGCCGATATACCAAGGCTCTTGAAATAATTAAGCGTTTAAATTTGAATTATCCAAAAAAAAATGCTTACTTTGCAGACCAAATTCGATTCTTAGAGAAATTGATAATTAATAACAACAAACAATAAATAAAAAATGGCTTACACATTCTTTGTAATTCTTATCGTACTGCTTTCGATACTGATGGTATTCATCGTACTCATTCAGGAGTCAAAAGGCGGAGGCCTTTCATCTGAATTTTCTTCGGCAAATGCCATTATGGGCGTACGCAAAACTACCAATGGCGTAGAGAAACTCACGTGGGGATTGGCCGCTGCAATGGTGGTTATCAGTGTGATTTGCGCCTATGTTTCACCCAAAGCTACGGCAGATCAAAGTGTTTTAGAGCACTCTGCCACTGAAACACAGACCACAAACCCTACCAATACGCAAGGTTTTGGAGCAGCTCAACAGCCTACTCCCGCCGCAGGTGCACAAAAGGGCGGAGCCACTCCGGCCACAGGCACACAGCCACAGGCACCAACTACGCCGAAAACGCCAGCTAACTGATTGATAGAATTATACTCAAATGTAGAGGGATAGATGTTGAAGTCTATCCCTCTTTGTATCCGATTTATCACAAAGAGATAAATATTCCCCTGCAATTTACCGTTAATTATCGTGTAAAAAGCCGTTAGTCATCGTGCGTTTAACCGTTAAACGCCGTGCAATTAACGGTTAATCACTCAGCGATTGAGCGTATTTTGAAAGCTGATTGATGGTTAATCGTATTATCAGAATCCGTGATATCTGTGATAATTAGTGATTTGCTATTTCTTTATATTTTGTATATTTTCGATCGATTCGTTGTCGGATTGAAAATAATGAAGTATAAAGCAGGACGTTTGGTAATATTATTGATAAAGGGTTTGCTGTCGAATATGCTTCGTAGAGGTAAAAATGGTGACGTCAGAAAGGTAGAGTGGAGCGCATTGTACCCGCTCGATACATCAAATCTTTTACCACTTCGCCACCGATAATGATACCGGCAGTTGCGGGAACAAATGCATTGCTGGCAGGGACAATACGTCGCGCATTGCCCTTGTGTATCTCTTTGTCAGTATCTGTGCAATGAGATTCACACCCAATTGTATCGTTACTGATAGGCCGTAGTGGCTTTTCTTCGCTGCAAACCACTTTCAATTGGGCTATGCCTAACTTGCGGAGCTTCTTGCGAATGACTTTGGCTAACGGGTCCATTTGCGTTTTGTTGATGTCAGTTATACGAAAAGCAGTAGCATCTATCTTGTTGGCAGCACCCATACTCGATATGAGCGGTACCCCGAGTCGATGACAACGTTTGATCAATTCCAATTTGGCTGTTACGGTATCCACACAATCCACGACATAGTCAAATTGTGAAAGATCAATCCGGTCGGCATTCTGCGGCATATAGAACATTCGATATTTATGCACGATGCAATGCGGATTGATGTCGTGTATACGTTCTGCGGCTATGTCAACCTTATATTCTCCTACGGTGGATTGCAATGCAAAGAGTTGCCGATTGATGTTACTCGGACACACACGGTCATCATCAAAGAGGTCGAGTTCGCCAATACCGCTGCGTGCCAACACCTCAACGACATAACCACCGACGCCTCCGACGCCGAAGACCGCAATACGGGCACCCCGCAATGTGTCGATAGCAGGACGACCGAAAAGCATTTCTGTGCGGGAAAACTGATTCTGCATAATGGCTGCAAAGGTACTGCAAAAGGTACGAACAACAAAATAATTACTTTCGTAATTTGCTTCATTCCTTATGCATTGCAGGCGAAACAGAACGTAGATAAATTTGTCTGCACGGCTATTTTGAAAAGTAAAAGAACTGAGAAAATCATATGTTGTCAAATCTTTTGTAACTTTTTCACAGATAAGTCGGCAGAATTTTGTACTTTTGCCGCGTTTATGAATCCTATCAGTTTATCTCCAATGCGAATGGGAATTGTGGGAGTGCAATTCCTCTTTGTAGCTTTCGGTTCAACGGTTTTAGTACCTTTACTTGTCGGTCTCGACCCTGCCACAGCGCTTTTTACGGCAGGTCTGGGCACATTTCTTTTCCATTTGATTACCAAAGGTAAAGTTCCTATCTTCTTGGGAAGTAGTTTTGCCTTTATTGCTCCCATCATTGCAGCTGGCAAACAGTGGGGAATGTCCGGTACGTTAGCCGGACTTGCAGGTGTATCTTTGGTATATTTCTTGATGAGTGCATTAGTTCGGTGGCAGGGTAAGCGTTTACTCGACCGTTTGTTCCCACCTGTTGTCATCGGTCCTGTTATCATTCTGATCGGTCTCACGCTGTCGGGCAGTGCCGTAGATATGGCTAAAACCAATTGGTTGTTGGCTTTCATTTCGTTGATTACAGCTGTTTTGGTACTTTCTTTGGCGCGTGGATTGCTGAAATTGGTACCCGTTATCTGTGGCATTATCGTGGGATATATCGTTGCTTGTTGTATGGGTATTGTCGATTTTACAGCCGTTGCTGCTGCACCTTGGTTCGCTTTACCCGGTTCGTTGGCTCATTTTCATTTGCCGGAGTTCTCTTGGGAACCGTTTCTTTATATGATTCCGGTGGCTATTGCACCTGTGATCGAACATATCGGAGATGTTTATGTGGTGAGCGCAGTAGCCGATAAAGACTTTGTAAAAGAGCCAGGACTGCATCGAACACTGCTCGGAGATGGGGTGGCTTGCCTTGCAGCGGCTTTCCTTGCAGGGCCTCCCGTGACAACATATTCGGAAGTTACGGGTGCGATGTCAATCACCAAAGTTACCGATCCGCGTGTTATCCGCATTGCAGCAGCCACTGCCGTGGTTTTCTCTGTTATCGGAAAGCTTAGCGCTTTGTTGCAATCCATTCCGTCGGCAGTGCTCGGTGGCATTATGCTTTTGCTCTTTGGAACTATCGCAAGCGTCGGAGTTCAGAACTTGGTACAACATAATGTGAATCTGAATAAGACACGAAACATCATTATTGTGTCTGTAACGTTGACAATGGGAATAGGTGGTGCCATTCTCTCTTGGGGTAGTTTCGCCATCAGTGGCATCGGATTGTCTGCATTGGTGGGTGTTATTCTGAATTTGGTTTTGCCTCAGGGAAAACCCGGTCAGTTGACAGGTAAACGGGAAAATGCATAAAACAAGTAACGGGCAGTACCGAATGAAAGTTTTGGTATTGCCCGTTACTTATTTTATTTCATACTGTTTCGGATGCGTTCTTTGATTTCGCGTTCTACGTCTTCGGGCGAACGACTGCCTGAAATCATCGATTTAATCCATACACAGATGATGAACGTAACGATGGTTATGCCTGCTCCAGCTAACCATTTCAGCAGTTCGCGCTCAATAGAGCATTGTTCCATAAAGATAATTGCAGCTACAATGGGGATTGCAAAGAGCAACCAGTCGGCTCCGGAAGATAGTTTATAGCTGCTTGTTGCCTTGATATATTCGTCCGAACTCATCAAGATGCGTTCGCGGTTGGCTTTCCAGAAGGTTTCAAACTCTTGTTTTTCCATACTCGTTATACTTTCATTAAATCGCTCATTATCATATCGCTGACAAACAATCCGCGGCGAGTTAACCGCAGTTTATCGGCTTTTATCTCTATCATTTGTTGTTGGATGTAAGGTGCAGCACAACTCATTAGGTAGTCTTTATAAGTTGGCGAGATAGCGGTTAGATCGATTCCATCGCTTGTTCGCAGTGCCGTGGTAATCAAGTCGTCATAACGCGTATCATCATCGAGTACTTCTTGTTCCATCGGAATTTTGCCTTGGTTGATGGATTCGATGTATTGCCTGATATCGGAAACATTCCATTGACGTGAGAAACGGTTGTAAGAATGGGCCGAAGCACCGAGTCCGATGTAGGGGATAGCTTGCCAATAACTACTGTTATGGAGCGAACGACGACCGGGAAGAGCAAAATTGCTGATCTCATAGTGCTCGTATCCCGCAGCCGTCAATGTGTCAATGAGTTCGTTATACATACTGAGACTGAGTTCTTCATCGATTTCCTGTACTTTATTTTGAATCAAAAGGCGATGTAAAAGAGTATTTTCTTCGAACATTAAATTATATGCCGAGATGTGTTCTACATTCAAATCAAGGGCTCGGCAGATATCCGTTTGCCATTCTTGGAGCGTTTCCTCGGGAAAACCGAACATCAAGTCGATACTGATATTGTCTATTCCAGTTTTGCGAAGAAGTTGAACAGCGTGTGTAATATCGTCTGACTTATGGCGCCGATGCAGGAATTTCAGACGGTCATCGGCAAAAGTCTGAACGCCCATACTGATTCGATTGACAGGGAGTGAGTGCAGATGGTCGGCAAACTCGGGTGTAATGTCATCTGGGTTGCATTCCATCGTGACCTCCATTGTTGGCCAATCGAGCAACGGATATACCTTATTTATATATAAGAATAATTCTTTCTGCTCTGTGAATGACAATTGCGAGGGCGTTCCTCCGCCGATATACACCGTATCAATAGAGGTTTCCGGTCCCAAGTAATTGGCTCGAAGCGCTAGCTCCTGACCTATGGCAGCAACGTATGGAGCCTGCAGTCGATGTGTTATCGTGGAATAAAAACCACAATAGATACACCGACTCGCACAGAAAGGAACGTGTATATAGATACCTGCCATAGGTTCGTTTTAACGGCAAAATTACTAAATTGTTTTAAAAAAGTACTGTTTTTTCGAGAAATCTGTTGGCGTTTTGCACAAAAAACGGTAACTTCGGGGCGATAAAAGACATTGAGTCTATACTCCAAGAGGAACAAACAGTATTAACATTCTAAATCTTTTGATATGAGGGTTTATCAAACTAATGAGATCAAAAACATTGCCTTAGTCGGCAGTGCGGGTTCCGGCAAGACTACTCTTGCCGAGTCTATGCTTTTTGGGAGTGGTATAATCAAGCGCCGCGGTTCAATAGAAGCGAAGAATACAGTGAGTGATTATTTCCCCGTGGAGCAGGAATACGGATACTCTGTGTTCCCAACCGTTTTCCACGTAGAATGGAACAACAAAAAGCTTAACATCATTGATTGTCCCGGATCGGATGATTTCATCGGCGGAGCAATCACTGCGCTCAACGTAACAGATGAAGCCGTGATTCTGATTAACGGTCAGTACGGACCCGAAGTGGGCACACAGAATATCTTCCGATACACTGAAAAGCTGAAAAAACCGGTCATTTTCTTGATCAATCAGCTTGATTCCGAGAAGTGTGACTTCGATAATGTCATTACGATGATGCAAGACATATACGGTCCGAAGTGTGTATTGGTGCAATATCCGTTGCAGACCGGACCCGGATTTAATGCTCTGATAGATGTCCTCTTGATGAAAAAATATTCGTGGAAACCTGATGGCGGTGAACCCATTATTGAGGATATTCCGGCCGAAGAAATGGAGAAGGCGATGGAACTTCATAAGAAACTCGTGGAGGCTGCGGCCGAAAACGATGAGAGTTTGATGGAGAAGTTCTTTGAAGAAGAGACTTTGACAGAAGACGAAATGCGTGAAGGAATCCGTAAAGGACTTGTGACGCGTTCGATATTTCCCGTCTTTTGCGTGTGCGCAGGTAAGGATATGGGAGTACGGAGACTGATGGAATTCTTGGGAAATGTCGTTCCTTTCGTGAGCGAGATGCCTAAATTGCATAATACGAGAGGTGAAGAAGTAGCGCCGGATCAGAACGGTCCCGAGTCAGTTTATTTCTTCAAGACCGGTATGGAGCCGCATATCGGCGAGGTTTCTTATTTTAAAGTGATGAGCGGAAGCATCAAGTCGGGAGATGATTTGACCAATGCCGACCGTGGATCGAAAGAACGTATCGGTCAAATTTATGCTTGTGCAGGTGCAAACAGAATCCCTGTGGACCAGCTCAATGCAGGAGACATTGGTTGTACTGTGAAGTTGAAAGATGTGAAAACAGGCAATACACTGAATGAAAAAGATGTAGATAACCGCTTTGATTTCATCAGATATCCCAACTCTAAATACTCGCGGGCTATCAAGGCTGTTAATTCCGCCGATACGGAAAAGCTGATGGCCGCAACGCTTAGAATGCGCCAAGAAGATCCGACGTGGGTTGTTGAGCAGAGCAAGGAACTTCGTCAGACCATTGTTCACGGTCAGGGAGAATTTCATTTACGTACATTGAAATGGCGATTGGAGAACAATGAGAAGATTCCTGTTAAGTTCGAGGAGCCTAAAATACCTTATCGCGAAACCATTACAAAGAGTGCCCGCGCTGAATATAGGCATAAGAAGCAGTCCGGAGGAGCTGGACAGTTCGGTGAAGTACATCTGATTGTGGAGCCGTATGCAGAGGGAATGCCCGACCCGACGATGTATAAATTCAATGGTCAAGAGTTCAAAATGAACATCAAAGGCCGTGAAGAAGTGGAACTTGAATGGGGAGGCAAACTTGTGTTTATCAACTCTGTGGTGGGCGGAGCTATCGATGCACGGTTTATGCCGGCCATATTGAAAGGCGTAATGGACTGTATGGAGCACGGACCTCTTACCGGAAGCTATGCCCGTGATGTGCGAGTTGTAGTCTACGACGGTAAGATGCACCCCGTAGATTCTAACGAGTTATCCTTTATGTTGGCAGCTCGACGTGCTTTCTCAGATGCTTTCAAGAATGCAGGACCTAAGATTCTGGAGCCCATTTACGATCTCGAAGTGTTCGTTCCGTCTGACTTTATGGGTGATGTAATGAGCGATCTGCAAGGTAGAAGGGCTATGATAATGGGTATGGATAGTGAAGCGGGCTATCAAAAGTTACAAGCCAAGATCCCATTGAAGGAGCTATCGAATTACAGTATCTCGTTGAGTTCACTCACAGGAGGTCGTGCTTCGTTTACGACTAAGTTTGCCAGCTACGAACTTGTGCCCAATGAAGTGCAACAAGCACTTATCAAGGAGCACGAAAAAGAGCAGACCGAAGAGGAAGATTAATGGCAGACAGGCCGGTAAAGATCGGTCGGATGCAAGTTAAAAGTCTCTGTGCGCAGCAATGGATTGCGTGCAGAGACTTTTTACTTTTCTATTTTCTTTCTTTTAATTTGCCGTTAATCACCTTGCGAAAAGCCGTTAAGCAGCGTGCAATTAACCGTTACTTGCAGTGCATTTAGCCGTTATTTATAAATCGATTTGTATGTGATTGATTAGCAGTGGTATATGAGTGGGATAAAGTCTTATTCTCAGTCTTTCACCGAGAGGAAAAGGGAAGGGTATGCAATAGGTATAAATTGTAATCTTATTGACTCCAAAACATAATTACTCCGCTTTCCTTTTGGAAAAAAGATTGAGGATAGGATCTCTACTTTTTATTGTTTTCGGAGAAAGGTCGAGGGTGAGAGCAGTATTTAATATTCCGTTTCTTGAAATTAATTTTATATAATCAATCATTTTGTGTGATTATAGTTAACAATGTTAAATATTGAAGAATTTCTTAACATTGCATTGTTAATGAATTAGGCTTTCAACTATCTTTGCATCTATGAAGAAGAAAACGATTTGGACAATAGCAGTTATAATGGGGCTTTCTTTCCTCGCCTTGCTTTATCTCCAGCTCAAATATATTGAAGAGATGGCTGAGATGAAGAAGGAGCAATTTGACGAATCGGTTCACAGAGCACTTTATCAGGCTTCTCGAAATTTAGAGTTGAATGAGACGCTGACTTATCTTGAAAAGTACGTCAGGGATACAAAGCGCCACGATTGCAAGGAAGATTCGGCGAGAACGCGCTCGGATCGTCCTGACAAGAACAGTAAACAGGCTCGTCCAGATACGACAGTAGGGAAGGACACGACATCCTATTCGGAGTTTAAATTAAAGACGATCAACACCAAACTGTCGCAGATGCCCAAGGCAATTATATTGAATAATGACAGGAATTCGCTCAATGAGACTTCAAAGTCGATGCAGGAGCTTGTCAAAAATCGATATAGCTATCAGAAATCATTGCTTGATGAGATTATCTACGGCATTATTTATGCGGCATCGAACAA
Source organism: Hoylesella pleuritidis (assembly GCF_963541955.1). Taxonomy (NCBI): domain Bacteria; kingdom Pseudomonadati; phylum Bacteroidota; class Bacteroidia; order Bacteroidales; family Prevotellaceae; genus Hoylesella; species Hoylesella pleuritidis. The sequence continues at coordinate 100,939 of NZ_CAUTUT010000008.1, forward strand.
GCCTTTGAGAGAGCGGATCAACTTCAAACTGTTGGATCTGAATCTCAAAACGCAGTTGAATGCCAATGGAATCAGGATTCCATATCATTTTACTGTTTTAACGCAAGACGGAAGAGAGATTTATCGTTGTCCTGATTATACAGACGACGGGATAGAGTATTCGTATTCGCAACAGCTTTTCCGCAATGATCCTGTATCTAAGACTGGGGTCGTGAAGATTCATTTTCCGGATATGAACAGTTATATTTTCTCTTCGATTCGGTTTATGATCCCTTCTGTTATTTTCACGTTGGTGTTGTTGGTGACATTCATCTTTACCATTGTCGTCATTTTCCGGCAGAAGCGTTACACGGAAATTAAAAACGATTTCATCAATAATATGACCCACGAGTTGAAGACTCCGATAGCCAGTATATCGTTGGCTGCGCAGATGCTTAATGACTCCAGCGTATCGAAGAGTGAGGCGATGATGGCTCATTTGGGTAAAGTCATCAATGACGAAACCAAGAGATTACGCTTTTTGGTGGAGAAAGTGTTGCAGATGTCGATGTTCGACCGTCGCAAAGCGGTGTTCCGCAAGAAAGAACTCGATCTCAATGAGATGGTCGAAAATGTGGCAAATTCATTCACTTTGCGTGTAGAGCACACAGGCGGAAAGATATATACCGATATCGAAGCTGTCGACTCAAAGATCTATGTCGATGAGATGCATTTCCAGAATGCAATCTTCAATCTGATGGATAATGCTGTTAAATACAGCAGTCCCGATCGTTCGCTCGACATATATATGAAGACTTGGAATGATGATCACTTTCTTTACTTGTCTATCAGAGACACAGGTATCGGTATAAAGAAAGAAAATCTCAAGAAGATCTTTGAAAAGTTCTATCGTGTTCACACGGGAAACAGGCACGATGCAAAGGGCTTTGGGTTGGGACTTGCGTATGTCAAGAAAGTCGTTGATTTGCATAAAGGAGAGATACACGTGGACAGTGAGTATAAGAAAGGCACCACTTTTACGATCAAGCTGCCCGTCATTAGGGATTAAATAATAATAAAATCATTAACTTTTAAAATAAAACGATTATGGATGAAAAATTGAAAATCTTGCTTTGCGAGGATGATGAGAACCTCGGAATGTTGCTTCGTGAGTATTTACAGGCCAAAGGCTATCAGGCAACGCTATGTCCTGACGGTGAGGTTGGTTACAGAGAGTTTCTTAAAAACAAGTTCGATATCTGCGTGCTTGACGTGATGATGCCCAAGAAAGACGGTTTTACTTTAGCCCAGGAGATTCGTCAGGCTAATGCAGAGATGCCGATCATTTTCCTGACGGCTAAGACATTGAAAGAGGATATACTTGAAGGTTTCAAGATTGGAGCAGACGATTATATCACCAAACCGTTCTCAATGGAAGAGCTTGTTCTGCGTGTAGAAGCGATCTTACGTCGGGTTCGCGGAAAGAAAAACAAGGAAAGCTCTGTCTATCATATCGGTCGTTTCACCTTCGATACACAGAAACAGCTGCTCACCATCGGCGATAAGCAAACCAAGTTGACTACAAAGGAAAACGAACTTTTGGCTCTTCTCTGTTCGCATGCTAATGAAATTCTTCAGCGCGACTTTGCTTTGAAGACCATTTGGATTGATGATAATTACTTCAATGCGCGTTCGATGGATGTTTATATCACTAAACTGCGCAAGCATCTGAAAGATGATGATCAGATTGAAATTATCAATATCCACGGTAAGGGGTATAAACTGATTACACCGGACGAAGAATAAAGTAGGCTGAATAATGTGTTTATTGCGATAAGAGGGGGTATATCCAGTGCGGATATATCCCCTCTCTTTATGGAAAGAGTCGGAATTTCTTTCTGATTACAATACCAGGAAACGTATTTGTCAGGATCTTTATATTAGGTCTTAATAAATAATGTTTCAAATAATTTATATGGAATTAATTCCACAATGATGGAAAATAGATGTCTTGAAAAGGTAAAACAGGAAAGAAATTTATTGTTATAACTTTGTAGGCAATGGCAAAATAAAAGATAATTGACGGGCATTAGAATCTTTTTCCGAATGTGATATTCAGAAAAGTGTTGGCCAAAATTTTGATATCGAACCACAACGAACGATGCTCTAAATAATAGAGATCTAATTCTAAACGACGAAGCATTTTCTCGATAGTATCTGTATATCCATTGTACAAAGTGGCATATGAGGTTACGCCAGGGCGAATTTGATATAGATAGGGATAGCGGGCGTCTTGTTCAGTAATCTGATTGATATAATATTTTCGTTCAGGTCTCGGACCGACAAACGACATATCACCGCGAAAGACATTCCAAAGTTGAGGAAGTTCATCAAGATGATAGTCGCGTAAAAACTTACCGACCCGTGTCAATCTCTTGTCTTTTTTGTGTTTATATAAAGCAGGCCCGTCCTTTTCTGCATCAAGAATCATACTGCGGAATTTATAGATATAAAACGGTTTCCCAAAACGTCCGATACGCTCTTGCTTAAAGATAGCAGGTCCGTAATCCTCACGTCTGACGGCAATGTAACATATCGCAAACAAAGGAGAGAAAATGATGAGACAGAATGCCGAAATAAGAAGATCGGTAAGACGTTTGATAAATCCCTCAAATCCGCTCATCCTGATATAAATACATTGTCGTTCTTTTACCATTTACTGTTGTCGTCCTTCTTATAAAACTATAAAATAAACTCAGATAAAGGGTAAATATTGCCCAGTATATATGTCTTTTTGAATATTTTTAGTTTTCTTTATTCACCGTAATGTTTTGATGTGGTAAAAAAAGACGTATCTTTGCACTGAGTAATGTTATATTATGATAATGGAAGACCGTAACGAAAGTGCTATATTGCGTAAGATTGATTTGGGAGAAGCGTATCGAAAGATTATGCGTAATAAGAAGTTGTTTTCGATCACACTTGTTTCGACATTGCTATTGAGTTCAATTATCATTTTCAGTGTACCGCGCTATTATATCTGTATGGTTAAACTTGCACCGGAAACGGCTAATTCAAATCTTGGAAATCTTAGCTCCCTTGCATCAAGTTTTGGTCTGAATATGCCGAGTATAACTCAACAGGATGCAATTATTCCGGAATTTTATCCCGATATAATGGAGTCGGTGGATTTTCAAGCAGAAATGTTTCCTGTGATAGTTACATCAAAAGATGGAAAGCTGAAAACGTCTTATTATGATTATTTGCATAATTATCAGAAGAGGGCTTGGTGGGTAAAGATTGTGACCTGGTTGGTAGGTAAATTTAGAAAAGAAAAGAATAAAATGGGATATAAAGGAGAAACCAAAGTAAATCCTTTTAAATTGACAGAAGTTCAGTATGATATAGCTGATATGGTCAATGATAACGTGAATTGCAATGTAGATAAGAAAACGGATGTTATCACGATTACGATCAAAGATCAAGATCCTCTAATATGTGCCACTATTGCGGATTCGGCCAAAAGTAAGCTACAGCAATTCATCACAAGATATCGTACTGATAAGGCACGTAACGATTTGGCACACGCACAAAAACTCTGTATACAAGCAAAAACAAGATATATAAAAGCTCAGCAAGTATATGCTGCTTATATGGATGCGAATGAAGACGTCGTATTACAGAGTTTTAAGTCGAAGCAAGAAGAGATGGAGAATGAGATGCAATTGCGGTATGATAATTATCAGATGACAACACGACAAGTGCAATTAGCACAGGCAAAGCTACAAGAACGTACACCGGTATTTACGACATTACAATCTGCAACGGTTCCTATAAAACCGGCCGGTCCTAAGAGGATGTTATTTGTTCTTGTGGTAGTTTTATGCACTTTTATCGTAACTTCGTTATATTCTTTCGTAAGGAAATAGAGTAAGGAAAACGGACATTGATGAAAAAATTATCAAATATAGTAAAGGATAAAATATTTCAATGTGGTTCAAGGAATTTGGTATTGAAGAATATGCTATATTTGCTTATAACACAAATCGTAAACTATATTCTTCCACTTATAACCATAAAATACCTTATTTTAACCATAGGTGTGACTAATTTTGGTAAAATATCTTTTGTCCAGTCTTTCCTCTTTTATTTTATCGTCATAATAGACTATGGTTTTAATATCTCTGCAACGAGGGATATAGCCTGTTGTAATAAAGAAAATAAAGATGCTATTTCAAAAATATTTGCGAATACGTTGACCGCAAAAATAATATTGCTTACCGTTTGTCTATTCATATATCTCTATTTGGTCTTGCTGATACCGAAATTTAAAGAGGATAAACTCATCTACATATTGTTTAGTGGTGTCTTAATAGGGACATGTCTGTTTCCCCAATGGTATTTTCAGGGGATTCAGAAAATGGGCTATATAACATTGGTCAATACTTTGATAAAAGTTTTGCTTTTACTATCTGTTTTCATATTTGTGAAGAAGGGAGAAGATTATGTTCTCGTGCCTTTTACTTATTCTTTAAGCTATATCATATCTGGATTATATGCACTTTTTTTGGCGTTGAAACATAGTTCCTTTTTAGGGTATTGTAATAAGAATGCTGTCGTTACGGCGTTTAAAAATGGCTTTCCCATATTTCTTTCTTCTGCTGTATCGACGATTTTAAATGGTAGTTCTGTATTTATTCTGGGGTTTATTGCCGAAGATAATATTGTGGGGTATTATTCCGGATTTGATAAATTAATAAGATCATGTTTATTGATTTTTGCCCCTATAACGACAGCTATATATCCACATATAAGCGGAATTATTGTAAATGATTATTTGGCTGGTGTGCGGTATATAAGAAAAGCAGCAAAGTTCACTTTGTTGTTAGCTTTATTCATCGTTATTCTTCTTATTGCCCTGTCTGATTATATAATACCATTAGTATTCACCGATTCTTTTATCCAGTTCAAGGGTGTCTTTGTAATCCTCTCCGTTTGGATCATTTTTAGTGTGGCAAATAACTTTATCGGAATACAATTTTACACTTGTATTGGAAAATCTACAATGTATACTCAGTCATTGGTTGTGTGTGGAGTGATAACGTTATTGCTGCTTATCGTTTTAACCAAACTACAATCTTGTTACGGTACAGCTGTTTCTATATTATTTGGTGAAGTTTTATTGACTATGATATTACTGTTAAACATAAGGCTCAAACGATTATGAAAAAGATAATGCTTGTGTTCGGCACGCGTCCAGAAGCTATAAAGATGGCACCCTTAGTGAAATGTTTTCAAAAAGAAAAAGCTATAGATACGATTATATGTGTAACAGGGCAGCATCGTGAAATGTTGGAACAGGTCCTAAACATATTCGACATCATTCCTACATACGATCTTAAAATAATGAATCAGGGACAAGATCTTTACGATATAACATCAAAGGTGATGGATGGGATGAAAGAGATTCTGAGAAAAGAAAGTCCCGATTTGGTTTTGGTTCACGGTGATACGACAACCTGTATGGCGGTAGCCTTATCTGCTTTTTATCAACGCATTCCCGTAGGACACATAGAAGCAGGGCTTAGAACTTATGATATGTATAGTCCTTGGCCGGAAGAAATCAATCGCCAGCTAACGACACACATTGCGACTTATAATTTCTGTCCGACAGAGCTAAACCGTCAAAACCTTCTTAAAGAGAATATCAAGGATGGAAAAATCATCGTAACGGGTAATACTGTTATAGATGCATTACTTTGGGTCTTGAATAAAATAAAGCATAGTTCAGAGTTAGAAAAGATGTTGATAGAAGAGTTGAGGCATACTGGCTATGATGTTTCAAGATTAAGTATGGGTAGGAGACTTGTGTTGATAACAGGGCACAGACGTGAAAACTTCGGAGAAGGGTTTATGAATATATGCAATGCGATAAAAGTTCTTGGCAGCAAATATCAGGATGTTGATTTTGTTTATCCGATGCACCTCAATCCAAATGTAAGAGGACCTATACATAAGGTCTTTGGCGACGATTTAAGGAATTTTGAAAATGTGTTCTTTATAGAACCTCTTGAATATTTAAGTTTTGTTTATATGATGGAGAAGAGCTATATCATTTTGACAGATAGCGGAGGTATTCAAGAAGAAGCACCCAGTCTTGGCAAACCTGTTCTTGTTATGAGAAATACAACGGAACGTCCCGATGCATTAGGATCAGGAACAGTACGACTGGTTGGATCAAATTATGAGAAAATTATAGATGAAGTAAGTCTGTTATTGGATAATGAAGACGAATATGATAAAATGAGTAAAGCTGTTAATCCGTATGGTGATGGATATGCTTCAGAACGGATTGTAAAATTCATAAAAGGAATATTATAATGAAGTCCATTCTTTTTTTTGCGACCTATCCTACTAAGGATAATATAAAAGACGGGATGATACAAAGGATAAAAGCAGTTGATGCCGAGTTTACAGATTGGCATAAGATCTATGTACAAATATCCAATCGGATGTTTATTCACAAAGAGCATTTCTTTGCATCCGACAAGATGATAGAGGTTTACCGTCTGAACCTTTTCTTCCATCTCTTTTTGATATGCAAATTGATTTGCCGCTCAAATAATATCTATATACATTCCTTGCATAATTTCTTTAAGGTAAGCATATTATCTTCCTTTGAAGGAAAAAATATAACAATAGACTTACACGGAATTGTACCGGAAGAGATGAAGTTTCTTGGAAAGCGTATTTATAGTAGATTCTTAGGACTTGCAGAAGAAAGGATGTTTAAGGTTGCATCTAATTTTGTTTATGTCAGTGAGGAAATGCAAAACTTCTACTTTGAAAAGTATCCGTTTATAAAGAATAAAATAAATATAATTAAGCCGATATATCCGCAGAATGTTTTACGGATGCCTGATAGGACGGAAGTGGAGATATTGCGGGAAGAATTGGGGATAAGCTCCAATGATATCGTTATTCTGTATTCCGGAAATATGCAAAAATGGCAGAATATCGAGCTTTCTGTTGAAATAATGAAACGATATCCTAATGAAAATTATCATTATCTTTTCTTGACGAAAGATAAAGAAAATATGGAACACCTTATCTCAAAGTCTGGCTGTAAGAATTTACATTATATCGTTAAAAGTGTTTCTCCTGCCGAATTAAATAAATATTATATGTTAGCGCATTATGGTTTTATTCTTCGTGATAAGCATATTCTGAATCGGGTAGCTGCACCTACAAAAATGGTAGAATACCTTTTCTTTGGCATAATACCTATTGTAAAATATGAAGAGATCGGAGATGTTTTAAAATTAGGATATGAATACATCAGTTATAAATCTGATTTGTCGAATTTGGAGCCTAAAAAGAGTAAGAAGAATGAGAATATCGCTATGACCCTTCTGAATAGAAATTCTGAGACGGAGTTAAGTGCACTGTATTAAAAATACCATATATGATTATTCTGCTTATTACAATATATTTATTTGTATTCTTGTTTTCTATGTTGGAAAATACGGAACAAGGTGTTAAATATCGCAGATATGTTTTTATTGGTATTGGTCTTGTACTAATAAGTTTTGCTGCATTCAGACCAATAGGTTTTGATAATGACTCAGAGCAATATGAACTTAATTTCTATCATTATGATTCACCTAATGTTATTCTTTTTGTAGAGTTTACTTACAGATGGTTGTCACGGTATCTCAGTTATATCGTCAATGACGTCCATATTGTTTTTCTTTTCTATGCAATATTGGGTATCTCATTGAAATTAGAAGCTATAAAAAAGCTGTCTTCGATATGGATGTTACCACTGTTGGTCTATATGGGAAACTATTATATCCTGCAAGATCTTACACAGATTCGAGCAGGTGTAGCTTCGGGAATCTTATTGGCCTCTATCGTGCCTTTGGCTGATAATGATAAACGAAAGTGTATCTTTATGTGGCTTATTGCATTTTGTTTCCACTATTCTTCTATTATTTTGTTTCCTTTATTGCTGTTGGATAATAAGAATCTCACGGTTAAATATCGGGTTGCATTGGCGATGTTGATACCAGCGGGATATGTAATCTTTTTTTCCGGTATTGATTTCTTGACAATTTTACCGTTCGGCTTTGCTCAGGATAAGATCAATGTCTATCAGAGTCTTAAAGATAAGGGTATCGCAGGAGAAGATATAAACGTGTTTGGTTGGGTTTTTCTTGTTAAAGTAATGATATATTTGTATACGTTGTTTATGTATGAGACCGTATATGCCTATAATAAATATATTCCCATATTATTGAAAATAATGGGGCTTTCCATATTCCTTTTTCTTGCTTTGGGACAGCTTCCCGTTTTGTCGTTTAGGTTGAGTGAATTATATGGTGTTGTAGATATTATTATTTTTGCTAATATCTATTATACTGTAAAGCCGGCTTTTGTCTCAAAGATTATAGTGGCAATTATCGGATTCTCTATGTTAGCAATAAATGTCTTCTACACAGGTCTATTGAAATAGTTTATTTATAAATGAATCAAACAGTACCTACCATAAATAATACTGCGGTCGTCGTTGTGACATATAATCCGGGGAAAGATTTCATCGAAAATATCAGACGGCATATCAAAGTTGCATCGCTGGTCATCGTTGTAGATAATAATTCTGACAATAAGGATTATCTCAGGTACCTTACAGAAAGTAATGGTATCGTTTTTATAGAGCAAGACAGGAATACAGGAATAGCAGAAGCTCTGAATATCGGTATAAAAAGAGGATTGGCAGAGGGCAAGGAATGGATTTTAACATTGGATGATGATTCTTTGCCCAATGAGAACATCTTGTCTGTTTATGCAAAGTTTATAAAAAGGTGTGATAATATTGGTATTATAGGTACTACGTTTTCTGATGGAGAAGTAGAAATAAGCAGAGATATAAAGTGTATAGACTGCCTGACGGTTATAACGTCGGGTAGTTTGCATCATAAGGATGTCTTCTTTGAGATAGGATATTACGAGGAGAAGTTATTTATAGATTGTGTCGATTTTGATTATACGATAAGGGTCAGTACAGAGAGTGGTCTAACTGTAAAGAGGGTGGAAACTCCTCTTATAATTCATACTTTGGGAGCTCCTATAAAGAAATATGGTATAATTTCGTCAAATCATTCTTCTTTAAGACGATACTATTGGGCGAGAAATACTGTATATCTTAATAAGAAATATTTGTGCAAAGTTCCGGTATGGATTTTGAAGAAAGATTTTTTCTTTTTGAGAGATATCGTTTTTCTTATACTTGTTGAAAATGGCGTGCTTGAAAAGATGAAAGCAATTGTCAAAGGAATAAAAGATGGTTTAACCTTTTAAAATGATGATTTCAGTTTGTATTGCAACATATAACGGCGAGAAATTTTTACGTGAACAGTTAATGTCAATTCTTTCGCAACTCTCAGATGAAGATGAGATCATAATATCTGATGACAATTCGCAAGATAGTACCATAAGTATTATAGAAGCTATCAAGTCTCCATTACTGCATCTCTATGTTAATAATGGAGAACGTGGATATACTGCTAATTTTGAGAATGCTTTGCGATATGCCAAAGGCGATTATATCTTTCTCGCGGATCAGGATGATATTTGGATGCCCGATAAGGTTTCTGTATGTGTAAAATTTCTACAATCATATAGTCTTATTATTTCCGATGGGATAATAATTGATGAGAACGGTAATAAAATAGGAGAGTCCTTTTATGAACAAAGGAAATCTAAAAAAGGATTGTTTAATGCATTATTGAGATTTAGTTTTCTGGGATGCTGTCTCGCTTTCAGGAAAGAGATATTACAAAGAGCGATGCCGTTCCCTGCCGATCACCTGCTTTGTACACACGATAATTGGCTCACTCTTATAGGGATGATGTATTATAAAAGTATTGTAATAGATGATAAACTTATATGTTACAGACGTCATTCGGTCAATAGCTCGTCAGGCGGTTTTATAAATTCTACCTCTATATGTTTTAAAATAAGGTATAGGGTATACTTACTGGGAAATCTGATAATCAGAGGGATGTTTAAAAGTGTATAGAAAATGAATAAAATCTGATAGAAAATGAGGCGAAAATGAATGGATTTGCTGTTAGTATTCTAATTGTTATTTTATTTTGATGCTTTTTGTACGTAGTTTTCTGTCAAATGAAAACTCCGAGAGAACAGTCCCACAAGTCCCATAGTGCTGCCCCACCACTAAGGGACTTCTCACGATCGACTATGGAGGTTGTCTTTATAAAATATGCATATTCCTGTATCGAACTCAGATTAATTTGTCATTTTTATTCGTAACTTTGTAGCCAATTAAATGAAAGAATGAAGGTTTCCATCGTAACAGCGACATATAATAGTGCAAAGACCTTGAATGATGCGATTGTATCTGTGCTGAATCAATCGTATAGTAATATAGAATATTGGATAATCGATGGATGTTCCACTGACGGAACTTTGGATATCATACAGAAATATGAGAAGGTCTTTCACGGGAGTCTCAAATGGATTTCCGAGAGGGATAAGGGAATCTATGATGCGATGAACAAGGGTATAAGTCATTGTAGTGGAGATATTATCGGTATATTAAATTCTGATGATTTCTTTACTTCAAATGATGTAATTGAGCGTGTCGTGTCGAACTTCACGGATGATATTGAAGCTGTTTATGGAGATGTTCATTTCGTAAAAGCTAACCGACTTGACAAGTGTGTACGCTATTATTCCGGTTCCATATTCCGGCCTTGGATGGTAAGATTCGGTTTCATTGCTCCCCATCCGTCTTTTTATATAAGGAAGAATATTTATGAAAAGTATGGATTATACGCTACGGATTATCAGATATCTGCTGACTTTGAACTTGTAGCACGAATGTGTTATAAATACAGAATACGTACGCGGTATGTACATTTGGATTTTGTTACGATGAGATTGGGAGGCGTCAGTACGAGAAACTGTCGATATCGTCTGCTCGGACTCAAAGAAACCATTAGGGCTTGTAAGCGTTTAGGGATTAGGACCAATCGCTTTTGTGTGGCGTTGAAATATGTCATCAAAATATACGGATTCGTGTTTGCCATTGAGTGATTTACTCAAAATGGTGAAAATATATAACGCGAGTTTGACGAATTTATCAATACGCGAATCATTGTATTTCAAGTATCAAAATACCGGTATTCACGGTGCAAGAGCAACTGTGTTTATCGATGTTCCGCAACGATATTTGTCGCAACTCCGTTGCTGTGTTTGTCGTAACCTTGTTACGGTTTTGACAGTTGTTCGGAAGAGAATTCTCGCCAAACTCAGATTATTTTTATTACTGTCCGCTAAACCACACCTCCTTATGCCCAACTTCTTGACAATCAGAAGCTGGATGTTTTTATCACCTTGTACAAGCCCCCCCTAGTCATTTTCGACCTCTTCGGGTGGTGCTTTTGCTGCATGAGCAAGCATGATTTTGAGGTCTGCATCGGGCTGGTTGAAGAAAGCCTGCATGTTGAGGTAATACATGAGCACAATCCTGACCATCGTAGCCAGCCCTAAAAAACTCCACCGGCGCTCCAGGGAGCTTTGGAGCAGTGATAACAGAAGATTTGCGATGAGTGTAACCCATATTTGTATCTTGATGGCATTGGCACTCTCTCCATAGAAGTATCTTAGAGGGAAGTTCTGCTTTATCTGCTTGAAGAGTGACTCTATCTGCCATCTTCTCCTGTAAATGGCCACGATGGTTTCCAGTGGCATATCAAAGTCATTAGTCAGCAGGGAGACAAGTTTGGCCTGCCTATTTTTCTTCATGTCCACGTATGTGATGATACGAGCTATATGGTTGACGGTGCCCTTTCGGAATACCACCATCTGCTCACGGTACCCCATCTTTCCCTCCGTATTCATTTCCATACAGTCGACCTGCGTCTCATAGCGCAGGCTTTTCTCCTTTTTTGTCACGTACACCACGTTCCTGTCCGTGAGTTCCTCGAACTTCTCATAGTTGACGTATGCCCTGTCCATGGCGACAATTTCCTTGTGCTGATAGTATGTGGGGGGCCAGCATGAATGAGTCGTTGGTGGCTGCGGAAGTGAACCTCACGTCACAGGGAACGCCCTCGTTGGCATGGATGACGGAGTGGACTTTGATGCCACCCTTCTTCCTGCCCGGCTTAGGATGGCGGGCCAACACCCTTGAAGATGGTGTTGGAGAATAGGGATATTGTCGTGGAGTCTATGATTCTAAACCTTTTATCCACTCCTCTATCCCGTTCCTTCGGCTTCTATATAACAAAACACCTCTTCCTTTCTCTATCTACAGTTTGCAAGCTCTAACTCCATGCGTTGCAGCTGTTTCTGAAGATATATGACTTTGTTTTGTAATTCCTCCTTTCTATGGTTGTTGTACATCTGTTCATCATACTCTATCTTACGTTGTACCATGATGTAAAAGATAGAAGCGAGCTTTTTGCCTGTTGTAACCATAGCCTGACGATTCCCTCTTTTAGCTCGCATATGTCGGAGTAGTCGCCAAGCGGGCATTTTGCCGCCTTGAGTGTATTTGCAGCTTGCCGAAAGATGATTCCCGCCGGGTTTTTCTTTTTTGGAATTTTGCTCGATAACAACGCCCCACTGGATATCTTGTTGTTGGGAACCAGATTTACCCAGCTCACGAAATGTTTTACATCTACAAATTTCGTGGTGAAATCATGCCCTAGCTCTCCCAAAAGCCTCAGTAGCGAGCCCCTGCTCATACCTGGCATACGCATTACATTGACTCCCCATAGTTCGAAGGCTACTCTTTCAACATCAAAGTGTATCCGATTCTTTTTTGTGTTATACTTTTCGCTATACAGAAGTTCTGCTTTAGGTATATCAATGGCTACATATCGTGTAGCAATCTCATTGATTTTTGAGTCACATTCCGCAATGAGGTATTGGTGTGTCTGATATAGGAAATCACTTTATTTCATTTCAAAGAGGTGCTCCTCGTCCCATGTTGCCCACCAAAATACTTCAAGACATAAATCTATTGTTGTTGAATCAAACGCATAGACATTGCCTTCGAGATTGAAGATATTAGTCTTTCGCTTCGTTCTGGCTTGCTCAACCATGAAGTAAGCAAAGTCTTCAAAAATATGGTAATGGTCAACTTGTGTGAACTAAAGAAATGGTATTGTTGTGCATTTTTCATAGATCTAGGTGCTCTATTGGAGCTAATTCTTGTATCCAAAAAATCATGCATCAGTTAACAATAGTGATTGTACCAGTGTTTGCTATCTTTTAAATTCTACAAACTCAAGTTAGTTAAATAAATATAAAAAACATCACGTTCACTTTTTTTTCTGAAGAATATTATCGTAATCTACGAAAAAATAGTAGCTTTACGGCGCATTTGAAATATTGCAGAATGTTATTAAGTAACAAACAACATATTTAAAAGTAAAACAAAAAATAGGCATTATAAATTTTATATGAAAAAATTATCTATTCAAGAAGAAGCAATTATGCAAAAAGTGTGGAAGCTAAAAAAATGTACGGTAACAGAGATTCTAAAGGAACTCCCTGAACCTAAACCTCCCTACACCACAGTAGCTTCTGTTATGAGGAATCTTAAACAAAAAGGGTACATATCCCAAGAAAAGCAGGGCATTGCATACAGTTATTTACCAGCCATAGAGGAAGAGGAGTATAAGCATCGTTTTATGAGAGGATTTGTACATGACTACTTCAAAGATTCATTTAAAGAGATGGTATGTTTCTTTGCCAAGGAGGAGGATCTATCGTTTAAAGATTTGGTAGACATTATTCGTGAGATAGAGAGAGGAAAAGAGTAATATTATGATATTATAGCTATCAGAATTAAAGATAATTTATTAAAAACACTTGGATTATGCTTTTATACCTTGTTGAAATAAACATTATTACCATCTTTTTGTATGGTTTTTACCGCCTATTGTTTACTAATGACACTTTCTTTAGCTGGCGAAGATTTATGTTGCTGAATACATACCTTATAGCTTTATTAGTCCCTTTTGCTGATTTTGGTAATTGGATTAGGATTCACGAGGCTACTCAAAATATGGCTAGTACATATGCTGAAACTGTCTTGTCAGAAGCTACTTCTCTTCCATCAAAAGCCACGGTGCTGTCATGGAATACTATACTTTTGTGGATATATATGGGTGGTGTTTGCATGTTTCTGTTACGTTTTGTAATTCAACTCATTGGAATATACAGATTAGCCAAAAAGACAGAGGTAAGCACCATTAAAGGGATTAAGGTACATATCATCGAGAAAAATGAAAGTCCCTTTTCTTTCTTCCGGTGGATTTTTGTTAATCCAGAAGTACGGTATGAATCGCAACTACAAGAGATATTGATTCACGAACAGTGTCATGTAGAACAGAAGCATTCCATAGATGTGGTGCTAGCTGAATTATTTACTATCGTATGTTGGTTCAATCCTTTTGCCTGGTTGTTAAAAAGAGAAATCAGACTTAATCTTGAATACCTTGCAGATCTTTATGTTGTACAAATAGGATGTGACCAAAAGAGTTACCAATATCACTTATTGGGGATGACTTATCATAAGAATGTATCTACTATTTTAAATAATTTCAATGATTTACTTCTTAAAAAGCGCATAAAAATGATGAACAGACGCAGATCAAGATTAATAGTAAAGGCAAAATATACCCTTCTTATTCCAGTTACAGCTACACTATTAATCGTCAAAAATATTGAGAGTGTAGCGCACTCACTAGTATCAAACAAAATTGTAAGTAATGAAGTGATTGTATCTGTTAATACAAAAGCAAACAATGTACTTCAAAAGAAACCAATTTTTACATCAAAGATCTCAAAAGAAAGTAATATTAAAAAGCTCAAAGAACAAGTATATGAGATGTCACATAATAGAATAAATACTATTATCGAAAAGAAAGCTATAAATAATACTGCTCCGAGTAATGTAATCAAAGATTCCTATGTTGACATAAAAGATCCAGAATTACCAGAGAAAAATAGTACTAATGTGCGTATATATAATATTTCTTTTGCTGTTGACACAAAGGGTTCAGTTTCGTCCCTGAGTGTAACGCATACAAAAGACACTTTATATAATCAGAAAGATTTACAAGGAATAGAAAGAATGTCGAAAGATAAACCTGATAACACCCAAAATAAGACTATAAAAGCTATATATAATCTTCCTATTTCTTTTAAGTTATAGCA